>CAZUBS010000130.1:0-5958 GCA_964618595.1 uncultured Desulfohalobiaceae bacterium | reverse complement strand
CAGGCAATTCTTTTCGTAGCGGTGGGGCTGGTAGTCGGTGCCGCCGCCAAAGGCGAAGAGCAGTACCTTCATGCCCGGGAAGGGGTAGCGGCAGAGCACCTCTTTGACGTCGGGAGTGATCAGCCCCAGGTCCTCGGCGATCAGGGGCAGGGTGCCGAAGCGCCGCAGCAGGGCCTGGAAAAACTCGTCCACCGGTACCTCCACCCAGCTCCCGTTGACAGCGGTCTCTTCCTCGGCCGGGACCTCCCAGTAGGCCACCAGCCCCCGGAAGTGGTCGATGCGGGTCAGGTCGTAGAGGGTGAAGCAGTGCTCCAGCCGGCGGATCCACCAGTCAAACCCCGTGGCCTGGAGACGGTCCCAGTCGTAGACCGGGTTGCCCCACAGCTGTCCGGTGGCGCTGAAGTAGTCCGGGGGGACACCGGCCACCACCTGGGGGCACCGGTCACTGCCAAGCTTGAACAGCTCGGGGTTGGACCAGACGTCCGCGCTGTCCAGGCTGACGTAGATGGGAATGTCGCCCACGATCTGGATGGAGCGCCTGTTGCAGTAGCCCTTGAGCTCCCCCCACTGGGAGAAAAACAGGTACTGCACGAACATGTGACGCAGGATCTGCTCGGCCAGCTCGGTCCGGGCCCGCTCCAGGGCATCGGGTCGCCGGTCCCGGAACTCTGCAGGCCACTCCAGCCAGGAGCTTCCGTGGAAGCGGTCCTTGAGGGCCGTGAACAGGGAGAAGTCCTCCAGCCAGGGCCGGTGCTCGCGCTTGAAGCGCGTGAACAAGGCGTCCTGACCGGCCCGGGGGAGAAAGCGCGCAAAGGCGCGGCGCAGCAGGTCGTCCCTGTGCCGGGCAACGGCCCCGAAGTCCACCTGGTCGGTGGGGAAGAAAGGCTCACCGTCGAGGTCGGAGGGCTCCAGAAAGCCGTCCCGGACGAGCAGCTCCGGGCTGATGAGCAAAAAGTTGCCGGCAAAGGCCGACGGGCTGCTGTACGGGGAGTTCCCCAGCCCCGGGTTGGTCGCGGTCAGGGGCAGGATCTGCCAGGAGGTCTGGCCCGAGGCCGACAGGAAGTCGACAAAGTCCCGGGATCCCTGTCCCATGTCGCCGATGCCGTAAGGTGACGGCAGGCAGGTGATGTGGCACAGAATGCCGCTGCCGCGTTTTCTCATCGCTGTGTTTTCCTCCCGATGCACAGAGCCGCGGGAAAGCGGTCCATGAGGGTGTTGAGGGGAAGGGCCCGCCCGTCCGGGACGTGGGTCTGGCCGGTCAGCAGGTTGCTGAACCGTTTCGGCCCGGCCGGGGGAAGAATGACCGCGGTGTCCTGCCAGAAGTCTCCCAGGGGGTCGTGCTGGTCCTCGAGTACCTTGGCCAGAAAGCGGGGCACCACCACCACAGCCGTCCTGGCGCCGTGTTGCCTGGCAAAGGCCAGCACGTGCCTGCGCATGCCCCCGCGCACCCTGAGGGGCAGGTAGGCGCCTTTCTCGAAGAGCCGGGGGCTTGCGGTGCGTGCGGTCAGGGCGCGGTGCACCAGGAAGAGCTTGATCCGCCCGTCCCGTCTGGAGTCGAGCAGCTCCTGCAGCAGGGCGTCCCGGTCCCTGGCAAACCGGTCCCTGATCTCGCTGAGCAGCTTCCTGCGCAGTGTGAAGTCCACGGGGCGGCGATTGTCAGGGTCCACCAGGGAGAGGTCCCAGAGCTCGCTGCCCTGGTAGAAGTCGGGCACCCCGGGGGCGGTGATCTTGATCAGGGTCTGGGCCAGGGAGTTGTAGATCCCCAGCCGGGCCACCCTGTGCTGGAAGGGCAGGAAGGACTCCAGGAAAAAGCTCCCGGACTCCGGGTCGAGGATGGAGGCGGCAAAGTCGTGCAGGGCCTGCTCATACCCGGGATTGGGGTTGACCCAGGAGGAGTGGACCTTGGCCTCGCGCACCGCCTTGGTCAGGTACCCCTGGACCCTGTCGCGCAGGTCGGAGCCGTTTTGGGGCTCAAAGGGCCACATCCCCACCAGGGTCTGGTAGAGCAGGAGCTCGTCGTTGCCGTCAGGGGCGCGCAGCCCGTCAACCCGGCTCCTGGCCTTGGCATTGCCCCGACGCCAGGAGCGGACCAGCCTGGACCACTCCTCGGGAAGCTCGGACAGGACGTTCAGGCGGGCGCGCACGTCCTCGCCCCGCTTGTTGTCGTGGGTGGAGAGGGCATTCATGGACAGTGGCCAGAGCTCAGCCCTGCGGCGCATCCAGTCGTGGAAGGCTCCCGGCGGGCAGCCGAACCGTTCCGGGTTCCCCCCCACCTCGTTCAGGGACAGGAGACGGTTGTAGACATACAGGAGCGTGTCCTCGAAGCCTTTGGCCATCAGGGGGCCGGTGAGCTGCTGGAAACGGTGCACAAAGGCCAGCCACAGCCGGCGCTCCTCAAAGCTGCTGTCCTGCAGCCCGCTGAGCAGGAGGTAGCGCCTGATGAACAAAAACTCCTTTTCCAGGGAGGGGAGGCTGCGCTGGGACTCGTCAAGGGCCGAGGTCACAATGTGCCGGTCCTGCTCGGAGATCCCCCGTTCGTCGATGTAGGTGCGGTAGACGGGGAAGCGGGCCAGGAGCTCGACCAGGGCACGCTTGAGCCCGAACAAGGTGATGTCCCGGCCGTAGCGGTCCCTGGCCGAGACCTGCTTCAGCAGCTGGGCCAGGTTGTCCACATCTCCAGCCATCTCCTTGCCGATGATGAGCCGTTTCTTGTCCGCCACCAGCTCCCGGTAGGGCTGTTGGCTGCCGGAGACGGAAGCGTAGAGGCGGTCCAGGGAACGGCGCCCCCCGGGGTCGCAGAAGAGCTGGGTGACCCGGTTCATGAACTCGTACCCGGTGGTGCCCTGGACCGGCCACTGCCGGGGCAGATCCTCGTCCCACTCCAGTATCTTCTCCACCACCAGGTAGGCCGAGGGGCAGTGTTTCCTGAGCTGACCAAGGTATGCCCCGGGGTCGTACAGCCCGTCCACGTGGTCCACGCGCAGCCCGGTGAACCACCCGCTGCGCACCCCGCGCAGGATCAGCTCGTGGGTGCGCTCGAAGACTTCCCGGCGCTGCATGTTCAAAGAGATGAGCTCGTTGATGTTGAAAAAACGGCGGTAGTTGATCTCCTCGGTGGCCACCTTCCAGAAGGAGAGACGGAAGTGCTGCCCTGAGAGCAGATTTTCCAGGTCGTCGAAGGTGCCGGGTTGGTCCGTGCTCCCGTTGAAGCCGGTCACGGCCCGCTGGATGTGCCTGCTGATGACCGGGTTGGCCTGGTGCAGCTCCCTGAGCATGCGCTTGGCAAAACGGACCTGGGTGTCGCGCTCCTCCGAGCTCTCGGGGGGGAGCGACTTGAGCAGGTAGAGCACGCCCAGCAGCTTGAGCGCGTCCTCGTCCTTGTCGTCGAGCTCCTCCAGTATGTCCGGGACCACCGGCAGCAGCACCTGCGGATAGGAGGCCACGTCCAGGGGGAAGCTGTGCTCGTAGTAGCCGATGCAGAAGCCCTGGTCGTCCAGGTAGCGCAGCTGGATCTCCCCATCCTCCAGGCACTCGGCAAAGGAGCGGCCCAGAAACGGGGCCAGCAGTCGCCCCTTGAGGGAGGGGGAGAAGTGGTCCCAGTCCACGTCGAAGAAGTCGTGGTAGGGTGACGCCGCACCGTTTTCCAGCACGTCCATGAGCATGGCGTTGCCCGGGGCATAGGCCATGTGGTTGGGCACGATGTCCTGGATCCAGCCAAGACCGTTGGATATCACCGCCTGCATGAGGCTTTCGAAGTCCTGTTCCGTGCCCAGCTCCGGGTTGAGGCGGGCGGGCTCGACCACGTCGTAGCCGTGCCCGCTTCCAGGCCTGGCCTGGAACACGGGCGAGGCATAGACGTGGGAGATCCCGAGCGCGGCAAGGTAGTCCATGATCGCGGCGGCTGCGGTGAAATCCAGGTCGGAACCGAACTGGAGCCGGTAGCTGGTCTGGGGAGCGCGCATCAGTCTACCTTGATGCTCAGGTGTTCGGCGAAGCGCCCAAAGGTCTCCATCCAGCGAGATGCGTCCCGGTCCCCTTTTTTCGAGCGGTGGAGCATGTCGGGGTAAACCTCCCGGCTGAGGGCCAGGAGGATGTTCTGGATCTTCCACAGCTCGATGTCGATCTTCAGGGAGGTGATGAGCTGATACAGGGTGTCGGCCCGTTCCAGAAGCTCCAGGTCCTGGGGGTCGTCAGCAAGGCGGCCGAGGTGGTCCTCAAGGCAGTCCGCGGCCAAAAAGCGCAAATCCTCGGTCTTGACCGTGACCGACCAGCGCTTGATCTCGTCCACGATGCGGGCCAGCTCGTCCATGTCGGGGTCGACCCGCTCCAGCTGGCGGGAGAGGTCCAGGTTGAGGATGAACTCCGCGGTCACGTCCAGGGGGGTGGGAATGGTGCGGTGCAGATCGAACAGGAAGTTGAGCAGGGCGTGGTTGTGTCCCAGGATCTGGCGGAAGGAGAACTCGATGTCCTCCAGGGTGGAGCTCATGATCTCCTCCAGGACCTGCTGCTGCTTGTCCTTGAACAGGTGCCACAGGGTCATGCGGGTGGGGAAATGCTTGTCCAGGATGCGCACGAACTCGGGCACGTCTCCGCGGGTGTAGGCCCTCTCCACGTCGGTTGCCATGGCCTGGAAGGCATCCCTGTCCATGGCCTTTCTGATTCCGCTGAGCACGTTGTGGTCCCCGAAGTGCACCGCGGCAAACCCCAGGGAGGTCTGCTCCCAGGTGATGGTGGAGACCACCCGCACCTGCCCGTAGGCCAGATTCAGGGCACCTGCCTTCTTGCGCTCGAACTTTCCCGGCTCGGCCTGGTAGCAATAGATGCCGATGTCCTCGAGATTGTCCTCGAACAGGGAGGAGATGGCGAAGTGGCCGCCGACCCGGGTCAGGTCGAGGCGGGCCGGCAGGACCAGCTCCTCGAACACGGTGCGGCCGTTGCCGTACTTCTCGATGTTGCTGGGGGCCTCGGCCAGGATGTCCATGAACGGCTGCTGCAGGGTGGTGTCCTGCAGCTCTTCCCCGAGCTGGATGCCCCGGGCGGCGTACTGCAGGACCTGGGTGGTCTCGATGCCCGAGATTTCGTCGAAGAACCAGCCGCAGCTGGTGAAGGAGAGCATGGCAAAGCGCTGCATCTCCAGGAGTTTGAGCACCTGCACCGAGTCATCCGGGGAGAGCTGGCGCTTGGTGTGGTGGTTCAGAAAGCTGCGCACCGTATCCTCGGAGCGGTCCCGGATGACCTTCAGGTAGTCGTTCCTGGCCTGCCAGGGCTCGTGCAAAAGCTCCCTGCCCTGCTCCTCGAAAATTGCGGTCAGCTGCTCCTGCAGCCAGTTCACGGCCTGGCGCAGGGGGGCCCGCCAGGCCTGGGTCCATCCGGGGTGGCCGCCGGAGTTGCACCCGCAGTCGCCTTGCCAGCGCTCCACGCCGTGGGCGCAGCTCCAGGAGGAGTCCTCGAAGATCTCAACCTCGTGGGTGGGCGGGTGCTTTTCCAGGAACTCCCCGTAAATGGTGAGCCGCACGTCCCGCTCGGACTGGATGTGGTGCAGGCAGTAGGACAGGGCCATGTCCCCCATACGGTGGTGGTGGCCGTAGGACTCCCCGTCGGTTGCGATGTGCACCATCTGGGGCCAGTCGCGTTCCCCGGACAGGGCGCCGGTGAGACGCTCGGCAAAGCGCTGGCCGTTGTGCAGCAGCCCGCCAAAGGCGATGTCCTGGGAGATGGGGCCGTCATAAAAGAACAGGGTGATGGACCGGCCCGAGGGCAGGGTGCAGAGGTAGGCCCGGGTGGGGTCGATGGAGGCCTTTTCCACCGAGGTCCACTCCTTCTTGCCTCGTGGCCTGATCCGCCTGGCCTGGTGGGGGGCCAGGATGGTGAAGGCGATGCCCAGCTCGGCCAGGACGTCCAGCGACTCCAGGTCGACGGCGGTTTCGGGCAGCCACATGCCCTCGGGGAAGCGCCCGA
>CAZUBS010000129.1:0-5986 GCA_964618595.1 uncultured Desulfohalobiaceae bacterium | reverse complement strand
TCGACCATCTGCTGGTGGCACCCCATGCACAGGGTGTGCGGGCAGGTTTTGACGAAGTCGATGTCCGTGAAGAGCTTCTTGTCCCTGACGGTGTGGCAGGTGTCGCAGGGAAGAGTTGCGTGGGAGGCATGGCTGAAGGTCACTGGGGGGTGCTTCATGGTAAAGTCGGACGGCATGCTCAGCTCGAGGGGGGCCTGGGGAGCTTGGGCTGCCAGCTCGGGTGGCGGGGACTGCATGGATTTGAAGTCCCAGTCCACGAGTATGCAGTTGTCCCCAAGAGAGGCTTCCTGTCCGTCTGGGGGGGCTGTGGCGCAGGCGAACAGGACCAGGGAAGCTGCAGCAAAGATCAAGAACCCGAGTGTGGTGCGCATGGCGGTCTCCCAATATAAAAGAAGTTATCACTCTTAAATACTGGATAGCCGGCTGGAGATCAATGGCCTATTCTCTGACCAGTCACGGCACATGGCCCCCTCATGACGTCGGATGTCCTGAGAGCTCCTGCAGGAATGCGCGGCACCTGGCACGTGTGCTGCGGTCGAAAAGGATGCCGACATGCCCCAGCGGGCCCATCATGTGCTGCTCCCACCCGGGCTCCGGTGCCACAAGGGCCTGGCCGGGCAGAACCATGTTGTCAACGGCGGGGTAGAGGTTGAGACATTTGACCGATTGTGCCGGCCAGGGCCGCCTTCCGTGTGAAAAGAGGGCATTGCTGGATGCCAGGCTCCGTGCCAGGGCGTTGATCCCCCACCGGGCAAGCTGGCTTCCCCGGTGGGGCGCGGCCAGTGTCACAAGGGCGGTGATACTTCCGGAGTCGCCGATGCGGTAAACCGCCTCCTTCCCAAGAAGACCCCCAAGGCTGTGCCCTATGAGCACCACTCCCTGCCCCCGGTATTTTCCGGCAAGAGCCGTGACGTCCCTCACAAGCCGGCCGGCAAGGGTTTCGAAGTCCTGGCCCCAGCTCGTGTAGGACCAGGTGCAGATGTTTGTGAATCCGGCACGCTGCAACCCACTGCGCAACCGGACCCAGGCTGAGGCATTGTGATAGAGGCCGTGGATCAGTATGATGACTGGACCACTGCCGGGTTTGGTCCCCGTGCAAGGCAGCTCCAACCTCTTGTGCAAGGGGAAGACGAGCAGCAGGAAAAGCACGCTGACCAGGCTGCGCCCAAATGCCCTGGCGATATTGATTGCTATACCCCCCGGCAGGGAGGAGCGTATTTGCTGCAGATAGCCGGACCTGGCATTGGCCACAATGCACAGCGTATAGGTCAGGCATTGAAAGAAGAGGATGCAGCACAGGGGCAGCAGGAGAATGAAGAGCATCAGGCGCATCCAGCCAGTGGTGTCCGAATTCAGCGGGCGGGTCAATCGCAATATGCCGGTTTCTTTTTTTTCGCCCCGTGGTAGGCTTCCTGGTACACGAACCGGTACACACACCCCAGGTCTCTCACGATCTCATGACCCAGCATAAAAAGACACAGACCATCCTCACCCCGGAACGGAACTGCTGGACTGTGCCCCGGGCGGACAGGCTGAGCTTCCTCGTCGACGGCAAGGCCTACTTCGAGGCCTTTGCCGCTGCTGCCAGAAAGGCCCGGCAGACAATTTTCATCCTCGGCTGGGAGATAGACAGCAGGGTTGTTCTGGAAAGGGACGAGCACGGGTCGGGTCAACCCCTCAGGAAATTTCTGAACAGCTTGGCCGAGGCCAGCCCGGGGCTGGAGATCTATCTGCTCATTTGGGATTACGCCGTGATATACCTCCTGGAACGGGAGCCGGTCCCGCTCTACTCCCTGGGCTGGAAAACACACCCCAGGGTCCACTTTGTGGCGGATGCCAAACATCCCCTGACCGCTTCCCACCATCAAAAGGTGGTGGTCATCGACGATCAGGTGGCCTTCTGCGGCGGCCTGGACCTGACCAAGAACCGCTGGGACACCACTGAGCACGCAGCCTCGAACAAAGCGAGGACCACCCCTTCCGGGGTGCGCTACGAACCTTTTCACGATGTGCAGGCCCTGGTCAGCGGGGAGGCGGCCCGCTGCCTCGGTGAGCTGTTCCGGATGCGATGGCAAAAGGCCGGACAGACTCCTGCGGCATCTGCCCATGACCCGCAGCACGACTGCTGGCCGGAAGGGGTGGAACCCGATGTGACCGATGTGCGGGTGGGGATCTCGAGAACGTTGCCCAGGTATCAGGGCCACTCCGAGGTGCGTGAGGTCCAGGCCCTGCACGAGGACGCCATAGCCGCGGCCAGGCAGTATATATATTTTGAAAACCAGTACTTCACCTCCTATGCGGTACGGCAGGCCTTGGAGTTAAGGCTGGAGCGGGAGGATTGCCCCGAGATCGTCATGGTTTTACCCAAACACAGTCAGGGATGGCTCGAGGAGAGCACCATGGACGTGCTGCGGGCCCGGCTGGTGGAGCGCTTGAGAAGGGCAGACAGTCACGCGAAGCTCAAGGTCTATTACCCCTACGTCCCGGGACTGGAAACGACGTGCCTCAAGGTCCACGCCAAGGTGATGGTGGTCGACGACGAGCTGGTCAAGGTGGGCTCCTCCAACCTGAGCAACCGGTCCATGGGGTTGGACACGGAGTGCGATCTGACACTGGAGGCGCAGGGGGAGAAGCGCATCCAAAAAGCAGTGGCAAGTTTGCGCAACCGGCTGCTGGCCGAGCACCTGGGTACGGATCCGAAGACTGTCAGGCAGGCCGTTGAGCAACGGGGATCGCTGATCGGTGCTGTAGCGGCGCTTCAATCCGGTGGGCGCTCACTTCGGGAGCTGGAGATATCCATACCGGAGTGGGCAGAGTCGTTTTACCCCAATGCAGAGTGGCTGGACCCGGAACGCCCCTTGCGCGTGGAGCGTTTTTTCGAGGAGCTCGGCAATGGCAGCATGTCCGGGGACGGGAGCAAAAAAGGATACGAGGGGCTGATCAAGCTGGGGGGGCTGCTGGTCCTGCTGCTTGCCCTGGCAGGGGCCTGGAGGTGGACCCCCCTGCAGGAGTGGCTGAGCGTCGAGCGTATCTTTTCCCTGGCTCAGGGCGTCAAGGGGAACGCATACGCCCCGCTCATGGTGCTGGGGACATTCCTGCTGGCAAGCTTTGTCGCCTTTCCGATCACCATTCTTGTGGGAGCCACTGCACTGCTCTTCGGCCCCTGGGAAAGCATACTCTACTCTTCAGTCGGCGCCTTTGCCGGTGCAGCCGGAAGCTATGGTCTGGGGCGTCTGCTCGGCAGGGACGCGGTGCGGCGTTTCGCCGGGGAAAAACTGAACTCGATCAGCAGGCGTCTGGCCAGTCAGGGCATAGTGACCGTGGCCATTGCCCGCAATCTTCCAGTGGCGCCGTTCACCATCGTCAATGTCGTTGCCGGAGCTTCGCACATCAGCTTCAAGGACTACATGGTGGGCACCATCCTGGGCATGCTGCCCGGAATCGCGCTCATCACCCTGTTCTCGACCCAGCTGAAGAACTTCCTGCAGGACCCGAACATGTGGATGTTTGCGCTGCTCCTGCTGCTGGCAGTGGCCCTGGTTGTGGGGGGATATTTCCTCAAGGGGTGGCTGGAGAAAAAGGCCCCCCCTTCTCAGGATCCGTCCACGCTTCGAGAAGGTTCCGGGAAAACCATTGAGTAGCGGGAGTTCCAGGGTCAGGGTGGCCACCTACAATGTCCACGGCTGGGTGGGTACGGATCGCCGCTGCGACCCGGATCGCACGCTCGGTCTGATCAGGAGAATGGGCGCGCAGATTGTGGGGCTGCAGGAGGTCAAGCTTCCCATCCCGGGCCAGTCCGCTGAAGCGGTTTCCTATCTCGAGAAGGCCACGGGCATGGAGGTGATCACCGGGCCGACCCTTTACAACAAGCGAGGATCCTATGGGAATGTCCTGCTGAGCGGGTTCCCTGTCCTGTCGAGCAGGCGTTTCGATCTCAGCTATCGGCACCGGGAGCCACGCGGCGCCCTGGATGTGGACATCAAGCTCCCGGGGTGCGTCCTGCGGGTCATCGTGACCCACCTCGGGCTGCAGGGGGCTGAGCGTCACTGGCAGATAAAGCGGCTGGTGGAGGTGATAACGGCCAAGCCATCGGAGCACATGGTGCTCATGGGCGACTTCAACGACTGGCTGTTCTTCAGCAGGGCCATGCGGGACATCCACGATCTGCTGCACAGCGTGCCCGCCCCCAAAAGCTTTCCGTCCCGGTTCCCGCTCCTGTCCCTGGACCGGATCTGGGTCAGGCCGGCAACGATCCTGGTGGGGATCCGGCCCGGTCGCGGCCGGGACGCATCAAAGGCCTCGGACCATTTGCCGGTCCTTGCAGAGCTGGTTTTGCCCCAACCGCAGCAAATGCATCAGGGGCCGTCATGAAGGAAAGATCGCAGCGCCTCCAGCGTCTGGCACGGGGCATACAGCACTGTCACAAGTGCCCCCTGCACCGGGAGAGGCGTCACGCCGTGCCCGGGGAGGGTCCTGCAGACGCAGCGGTCATGTTCGTGGGTGAAGCTCCTGGTGAAGAGGAAGACAAGGCCGGGCGGCCTTTTGTGGGCAGGTCCGGTCGTTTTCTCGACCAGGTCCTCAAGGAGTGCGGCATTGTGCGTGACCGGCTCTTCATAACCTCGTCCGTGAAGTGCAGGCCGCCCGGGAACCGGGATCCGAGGGACAGGGAGCTCACCATCTGCAAGCACCACTGGCTGGATGCCCAGATGGATATCCTGGATCCGGGGCTGGTCGTCATCCTGGGCCGGGTGGCCATGAAGCAGCTTCTGGAGACAGCAGCGACCATTTCCAGTGCCCGGCAGGGCATCAAACGGGTATTGTCTCGAAACGTCCTGGTCACCTACCACCCAACCGCGGCCATGCGCTTCCCCGAGCCCAGGCGGGCTTTTATTTCCGATATGGCCTCGGTCGGCGAGTACCTGGAAAATGCTGGGACATAAGGCAGGTGAGGGAGCGGAAAAATGACGGAGAAGGCGCGAGCGCACATCGGCACCTCGGGGTATCAGTACAAGCACTGGAAAGGGGTCTTCTATCCGCAGGACATCCCGAAGAAGAACTGGTTTTCCTACTTTGCGGACCATTTCGACACGGTTGAGATCAACAACACGTTTTACAACCTCCCGGAGCCTGAAACCTTTGAGCAGTGGCACGACCAGGCCCCGGAAGATTTCTGCTTCGTGCTCAAGTTCAGCCGTTACGGGACCCACATGAAAAAGCTCAAGGATCCCGGGGAGGTCATCGACAACTTCATGGACCGGGCCCGGCTCTTGAAAAAGAAGCTCGGTCCGATCCTGGTCCAGCTTCCACCCAACTGGGGGGTCGATTCCAAGCGGTTGGACGCGTTCCTGTCCGCAGCCCCTGAAGCACAGCCCCTGGCCATCGAGTTCAGGGATCCTTCGTGGCTGGTGGAGGAGGTGTATGCGGTTCTTCGGGCCCATGGGGCAGCCCTGTGCGTGCACGACATGATCAAGGACCACCCGGACCAGGTCACGGCCGATTGGGTCTACTACCGTTTTCACGGCAAGGACTACGGCGGGGAGTACTCGCACCAGAAGCTCACCGCAGTGGCTGACCGGCTCTCCGGGCACCTGTCCGCCGGGCGCGACGTCTATGCCTACTTCAACAATGACCTGGGCGGGCACGCCGTGCACAATGCCCTGGATTTGCGGCGCTACCTGGAGAAAAGACCCAGCTGAAGGCCCGGCAGGCCGTTGAAAAATCCCCGCTGGACTGCGTTGCGAACCCCGGGCCAAACCCTCACGTATAAGGAATACGCTTCGGCCTTGTCCCGAGGTTCGCGCCTTGCCAGCGTGGTTTTTGAACGGCCTGCAAAGAAAAATAGGTGTTGAAAAATCCCCGCTGGCCCGCCCTCCGTAGCCTTGTGCGAAGGGGGGACTGCGTTGCTTCACCAGGGCCAAACCCTCACGTAAATTGAAGCTGGAAGCTGGAAGCAAGACACAAGAGATGCTCCGCACCCGACAAATGA
>CAZUBS010000128.1:0-6007 GCA_964618595.1 uncultured Desulfohalobiaceae bacterium | reverse complement strand
CATCCCGTACCGTGCCAGTACGGCCTTTGAGGGCAAGCCCAACTTTGCCGAAGACCGGGGAGCGCTGGGACAAAGAATCCTGGACAACCCCCCGACCGAGAACAGGAACGAGCTCTTTGTGGACCGCGACATCATGGTGCTGGCCAACCCGGAGATCGCCGACCTTCCCAACTGGGTCATCGGGCTGGTGGCCGCAGGAGGTCTGGCCGCTGCCCTGTCCACGGCCTCGGGCCTGCTGCTGGTCATTGCCTCGGCCATCTCGCACGACCTCTATTACCGGATCATCAACAGGCAGGCCTCGGAAAAACAGCGGCTGCTGCTGGGGCGCATCATGATCGGGGTGGCCGTGGTCGTGGCCGGGTACTTCGGCATCAACCCCCCCGGGTTCGTGGCCCAGGTGGTGGCCCTGGCCTTTGGGCTGGCAGCCTCCTCCTTCTTCCCAGTCCTGCTCCTGGGCATATTCTCCAAACGGGTCAACAAGGAAGGGGCCATCGCCGGCATGATCGCCGGCATCGGGTTCACCATGCTCTACATCATCCAGACCAAGTTTCTGGGGGTGGCGCCGTGGTTCCTGGGCATCAGCCCAGAGGGCATCGGCACCGTGGGCATGCTGCTGAACTTCGTGGTCACCCTGGGCGTGTCCTCGGTGACCCCGGCCCCGCCCCCGGAGATCCAGGAGCTGGTGGAAAGCGTGCGCACCCCCCGCGGAGCCGGTGCTGCGGTGGACCACTGACAGTGAAGCCTGTATGCTCGGCTTTCGTCTGAACCACGGAACACGATGAAACCACAGCAAAACGACACCCCCGGCCGACCCTGGTCGGGGGTGTTCTTTTTGCCGGCGCCTCCGCCCTGCACCCGAATGTGAGGTAGACCAGCCATGCAGGACCCCCACTCAGTCTCCCCTGAGATCGTTCTCGACTTCCTGAAGAAGACCCTGCCCTTCCAGGACCTTGCCCACGAGGACCTGGAACGCCTGTCCAGGGAGTGCACCATTGATTTCGTCCCCAACGAAACCATGGTCCTTCAGGAAGGCAAAACAGAAGTCAGCTCCCTGTTCCTGATCCAGAAAGGCGGGGTGAAGATGTTCATCAGGGACGAGAATGGACGGGAATCCCTGGTGGATTTCCGGGGTGAGGGGGCCTCGGTCGGCGCCCTGGCCCTGATCAAGGACGGTGTGGCCAACATGAATGTGGAGACCGTGGAGGACACCTTCTTCTTCAAGCTCAGGAAGGAGACCTTCCTGGACCTGGTCAACCGGCGCCCCGGCATTGCGGGGTACTACCTCAAGGCCTTTTCAGAGGACCTGGTCTCCAAGGCCTTTTCCGAGCTGCGCACCCGCAAGGAGGCAGTGCCCGCGGACAGCTCCCTCTATCTCTTCACCGCCAGAATCGGCGACCTCTCCCACCGCGCCCCGGTGTCCATCAGCATGGGCAGCACCATTCAGGAGGCTGCGGCACGCATGGTCCGGGAAGGTGTCGGCTCCCTGCTGATCACCGACCCCTCCGCAGACATCGTGGGCATCGTCACCGACACCGACCTGCGCAAGGCAGTGTCCGTGGGCATGGATTACGAGGCGCCCATAGAGATCATCATGTCCACGCCGGTCTACAGGGTCGGCCACCAGGAGATCTGCTTCGATGCCCTGATGCAGATGATGACCCGACAGCTCCACCACCTGGCCGTGGAACAGGAAGGCCGGGTCACGGGCATGGTCACCTCCCACGACATCCTGGTCATGCAGGGCAAGTCCCCCATGTCCCTGTTCCGGGAGATCATGGCCCAGCAGCACATCGAGGACCTCTACCCACTGGGGGAACGCATCCCCCACGTCATCCGGACCCTGATCGACGAGGGGGCCAAGGCCAGCAACATCACCCGCATGATCACCGTGCTCAACGACCTCCTGCTGGAAAAGCTGCTGACCCTGCTGCTCAAGCAGCTGGGCAAGCCACCGGCCCCGTTCTGCTGGCTGCTGATGGGCAGCGAGGGGCGCAGGGAGCAGACCTTCAAGACCGACCAGGACAACGCCCTGGTCTACAAGGACCTTCAGGACGACATCCTGCAGCGGGCCGCCGATGTCTACTTCACGGCCTTTGCCGAGCGGGCCATCGGCCACCTCATCAAGTGCGGCTTCCCCCCCTGCCCCGGGGAGATCATGGCCAGCAACCCCACCTGGCGGCAGCCTTTTTCCACCTGGCGTGACTACTTCGAGCGCTGGATCGCCATGCCCGAACCCAAGGAGGTCATGCAGGCGGCCATCTTCTTCGATTTCCGGGGCAGCTTCGGGGACCGCGAGTTTGCCGAGGAGCTCAGGAACCACCTGACAAAGCACGCCGCCCGCCAGGACGTCTTTTTGCGCTACCTGGCGGCCAACTGCCTGGAAACCCGCCCCCCCCTGTCCTTCTTCCGCAACTTCATCGTGGAGAAAAACGGGGAGCACAAGAACACCCTGGACATCAAGAAACGGGGGCTGGTGCCCATTGTGGACTTCGCCAGGGTCATGGCCCTGAAGTACTCGGTCAAGGAGACCAACACCCTGGGCCGCCTGGAGCTGCTCGCCGAAGCCGGACACATCTCCCAGAGCCTGCACAACGACACCTGTGACGCCTACGAGTTCATGATGCAGCTCAGGCTGGTGCACCAGATGGAACGGTACGAGCAGGGCCAGGAGCCCAACAACCACATCGACCCGGGCACGCTCTCCGAGCTGGACAAGCGAACCCTGAAGGAGGCCTTTGCGGTCATCGGCAGGCTGCAGTCCTTCCTCAAGGACTACTTCAAGCTGAACATCGGCTAAGGCCGGGGACCCATGATCGAACCCTGAACAACCACAGGATGCACTGCACGTGATCATTTCGACCCTGGTCCAATCAAACTCCAGGCTCTCCCGCCTCCTGCGCAACCTGCTGGGGGGGAAGCCGCGCCACCCGGCGCTGCAGCGCAACCACGAGTACTTTGTCGATCTGGATCAGGAACGGTCCCTTACCGACTACAACTTCGTGGTCCTGGACACCGAGCTGACCGGGCTCAACCCCGCCCGGGACGAGATCGTGTCCATCGGGGCGGTACGCATCCGCGACCTGAGCCTGGACCCGGGAAGCAACTTCTACACCCTGGTCCACCCCCGGGGGCCCATGCCCAAGCTCTCCACCCTGATCCACCGCATCACACCCGACGAGGTCAAAAAGGCCCCGCACCTGCACGAGGTCCTGCCGGAGTTCATCGAGTTCTGCGGGGACTCCCTGCTGGTCGCCCACCACGTGGGGCTGGACATGTCCTTCCTCAACCGAGCCTCACGCTCCATCCTGGGCGCACACCTCATGAACCCCTGCATCGACACCCTGCGCCTGGCCCAGGTCTACCAGGCCGAGCTGTGGGAGAACTACTACGACCAGTACGAGCTCAAGGTCTCCTACAACCTGCGCGAGCTCTCCAAGTCCTACGGCCTGCCCCTGTTCCCGGAGCACAACGCCATGCAGGACGCCCTGCAGACCGCCTACCTCTTCCTCTTCCTGGTCAAGAAGCTGAAGCACGGCGGCATCGAGACCCTCAAGGACCTCTACATGGCCGGACGCAGCTGGCGCTGGTACTTCTGAGGGCAATCGTCTCGCCTGCCCGGAACTGCATCCCCTCGGTTCGACTGCAAGGTGGGACAGGACCAGCGCCCCCCAAACACACGGACTGTTCCACGACCGATCCACATAATAAAAAAGGGCGTTGCTGCGACCAGTCCGCGGGTTCTTGATCAGGATTTTCAGCTCCTGAACGGCGAGCCCGCAGGAAACGGCCAAAACAGCAACGCCCTGGATTGAGCGCTGGTCGGCTCGATCGTCTCAGATCAGTGTTGTTCGACCTTGTTCATGAACTCAGCCCGCAGATCAGGGTCTGACTGCACGCTCTGCAGGACCGTGTTGTAGGTATCGACATCCAGGCCCTCGCCCTCGACAGCCGCAATCATCTCGTCATTGGCCTCTGTCTGAATCTGCTGCGCCTGCTCCTGGTCTTCGGCCCCGGCCAGCTTGTCCTGGGCCTGCCTGCTGATCTGGGTGATTTCAACATAAGCCGCAGCCACCTTTTCGAGCTGCTTCTCTGAAACGTCAACCTCACCAGCCTGCTCCTGGGCAAAGGAACCCTGCCCCTGATCCGTCTGGGCTTCTGAGGCAGGTGCCCCTACAAGGAGAAAAGCGCTTGCCATGACAAACAGGACCAATGTCTTCAAGTAGTTCATACAACCTCCGTTGCTCTGCGTTCACGATTTTGAATTTCCTGGCCCATGAACGCGTTTACAGCGCTAAAGCATCTGCCGTGCCATCCGTGCCGGCTTGGGAACCATGCCAGAAAGAACAGCTGTAACCGACTGTAAATACATTACATTCCTGTACAGATTCCCGGCACCAAAGCCTTGAAAGAATCGCCCGGATCATGTATCAAAATGTCACATGTGCCGAAAAAACTGTGTCACCCCCAACCCCGAGGCTTTTCGTGTTTCACTCCCTCAGCCTTAGAATTGCCCTGGTGGCCTTTGTGGTCTTCCCCCAGGCGATCGCCTTGTTCGTGTTCGGCTCCACCGCCCTCCATGTCCTTGAGAACCATGTCGAGCAGCGCATGCAAAAGGACCTCGAGCTGGTGGCCCGGGCCATTCAGCTCCCGCTGAGCCACGCCCTGGAGCGGGACAGGATGGGCAGCGTTGTCCAGGCCCTGGAGTCCGCCTTTTCCATTGGCCGTGTCTACAGCGCCTATGTGTACGACAATTCAGGACAGGAAATCGCTGTAGCTGGCGTCAGCGACCCAGCCCCGCATCCCGGAAGGCTCACCAGGGTCGCGGCCCAGGGGGAGCAGCGTGGGGAGTACGGGAAAATTGCCGGCAGGGAGGTCTACTCCTTTTTTGTCCCCCTGAACGACTCCGGCGGCCGCATCAATGGCCTGCTGCAGTTGACCCGGCGGCAAAGCGATTTTCGTGCGGATATCAGCCAGACAAGGAAGCAGGGTTTTTTGTGGCTCCTGGGAAGCGTCGTGGTCATTTCCTCGTTGGTCCTGTTCGGCCACCACCGGGCGCTCGGTGCCCACGTCAACCGGCTCTGTCACAGCATGGGCCTGGTTGCCTCGGGGAACCGAAAATACCGTCTTCGCCCCAGCGGCCCGAAGGAGATCGCCACCCTCGGGCAAGAGCTCAACAACATGCTGGACAGCATGGACAGGGCGCAACTCGAGATCGAGCAGCGCAGGGCAACCCAGCTGGAACTGGAGTCCAGGCTGCGCCGCTCGGAAAAGCTGGCTGCCATCGGGCAGGTGGCTGCCGGCGTCGCCCATGAGCTTGGTACACCGCTGAGCGTCATCCACGGCAGAGCCCAGAGAGCAATGCGGGAATCAGATACAGAATCCCCACCCACGGCATGGCAGGCTGTTCTCATCGAGACGGACCGCATGGGGCAGATCATCCGCCAGCTCCTTGACTTCAGCCATCGCGGCTCGCTGCACTGCCGGAAGGTGCTGCCCGGTCAGCTTGTCAGGTCGGCCGTTCTGGCCCTCGAGTTCGAGGCTGAGGCCGGGAATGTCTCGGTAGAGGTCGACATTCCTGCTGACGCAGGTCCCATCGATGTCGACCCGGTCCGGATCGAGCAGGCCCTGGTCAATCTGCTGCGCAACGCCTTGCAGGCCGCGCCCGGCGGTCTCGTGCGCATAAGCTGCCAAACCTCGGAACATGAAGGAGTCCTATTCAGGGTCGAGGATGACGGGCCTGGTGTGAGCGGGGACACGGTACAGCAGGTTTTCGAGCCCTTCTTCACGACCAAGCCTCCCGGCAAAGGGACCGGCCTGGGTCTGGCCCTGGTCCAGAACATTGTTGAAGAGCACGGGGGGGAGATCGAGGTCGAGCGAAGCGAGCTCGGTGGAGCCCTGTTCATTATCCGCCTTCCCGCGGCGCTCGCTCGGGATGCAACCAAAAAGGATTGACAGCATGGACCTGGAAAGAATGCACAACGCCAAGATCGTGATCGTCGAGGATGAC
>CAZUBS010000127.1:0-6040 GCA_964618595.1 uncultured Desulfohalobiaceae bacterium | reverse complement strand
ACGATGCTGCCGACCTGGTCCGCCCAGGTCTTGATCATCTCCCGGGAGTTGCGCGGGTCGAGGTCGATCTTCAGGCTGTCCGCCACCAGCTCGGCGCCCTGCTCCTTGGCCCGCTTGGCCACGTAGTCAACGGCCTTGCAGAAGTTGGCGTAACCAGAGTCCCCGCAGCCGAACACGGCCATCTTCTTGCCCTTCAAGGAGGTGGAGGCCATGTCGGCGTAAAACTCCTTGAAGTCCTCCTGCACCTCGTCTTCCACGGCGCCCCAGGTGGAAACCCCCAGCAGGTAGAGGTCGTAAGGCTGATCCAGATCCTGGACGGTGGACTCCACCACGTCCTGCACGGTGACCTGGATGTCCTTGTTCTCCAGGGCCTGGGCGACCATCTTGGCCGCCGCCATGGTGTTGCCGGTTTCGCTGCCGTAGATGATCAGGGCTTTGGCCATGGACGCTTCCTCCTGTGATTGCGAGCTGGTGTTGGTGCGGGAATTCGAATTGTATTCATTATGAGGTCTGTGGCAAATTTTCAGTTGGATGACAAGGACAGGGTCGTGGTACGTTGACAGAAGTCAACCCACAGCCACAGGGATTGCCTGGAGGAGAGAGCATGGAGTTCACTTTCATCGAAGACAGTGCGTTGCGCAACAGGCAGGGCATCTTTGCCGACCGCAGGGACGCGGGCCGTCGTCTCGGACGGCTCATCCGGGACACCCTCGGGGAGGCGGCCGAGCCCATGGTCCTGGCCATTCCGGCCGGTGGGGTGCCGGTGGGGCTGGAGGTCAGCCGGGTGCTCCAAACAAACCTGGACCTGCTGGTGGTGCGCAAGCTGCAGATCCCCGGCAACACCGAGGCCGGGTTCGGGGCCATGACCCTGGACGGGGTGGTCTTCCTCAACCGCGAGTTGCTTTCCTACCTGGACCTCGAGCAGGGGCAGATCGAGGCTGAGAAGGCCCGGGTCATGGAGGAGCTCACGGCGCGCAACGACCGTTTCCGCCAGGGGCGGCCGTTCCCGGATGTGGAAGGCCGGGAGGTGATCCTGGTGGACGACGGGCTGGCCTCGGGGTTCACCATGCTGGCCGCGGCCGAAACCGTGCGCCGCCACAAAGCTGCCAGCCTGTCGGCAGCTGTGCCCACCGCCCCCTTGCGCTCGGTGGAGCAGGTCAAGGGGGCCCTGGACCGCCTCTACTGCTTGAACGTGGTGGACCGCCCTGGTCCATTCGCAGTGGCCGGGGCCTACCAGCGCTGGCACGACCTGGACCACGACGAGGTGCTGGCTCTGCTCAAGTCCCAAGGCCTGGAAGGGACCGGTGGCTGAGACCGGAGCTGCGGCCGGGAGGCCGGGACTCAGAGCGGGTATCACCGCCCTGCTGCTCCTGCTGGCCTGTTCCTGCAGCGCCCGGACCGGTCATGAATCGGTCCCTGCCCCCGGGCATCTGCTCCTGGTCAATGCCACTGTCATCGACGGCAGGGGCGGACCGGCGCTGCATGACGGGTATGTCCTGATCGGCCGGGGCGTGATCCTGGCCGTGGGGCAGGGGAGCCCCGGCCAGGTTCCTGAGGGCTGTCTCCAGGTCCAGGCACGGGGCATGACCGTGCTCCCGGGGCTTATCGACGCCCACAACCATGTGCTGCTTTCTCCAGCGGAGGAGCGGTGCGAGTACCTGGCTCGCGGCGTGACCAGCCTTGGCAACGTGGGGTCGGCCATGGAGGACATTCCGCTGCTGCTTCGTGACGACGGGTGTCGCAGGGTGTGGAGCGGTCCGGCCCTCACCCTGCCGGGCGGCTACCCGGGAGTGCTGCACGGTCGCAGATACGCCCTGGAAGTGGGAACCGTGGCGCAGGCCCGGGCTGCAGTGGGCAGGCTGCAGGCCGGGGGTGCCGAAATGATCAAGGTCTCACTGGAGCCGGGCCCTCCAAATGCAGACTGGCCGGTCATGGACAGGGAGATGCTGGCCGCGATCGTGGACGAGGCCCATGCCCGGGGTATGACCGTGCGGGCCCACGTGGAGCAGGGGAGGTATCTGTCCAGGGCGCTGGACGCGGGCGTGGACACCATTGAGCACGTCCCCCTGCCCCGCAATGCGCGGCAGGCAGAGGAGTGGGCAGGACAGATCGCAGCGGCCGGAGTGGTCCTGGTGCCCACCCTGGAGGCGGGAAGCCGGGCCGTTTGGGACAACCGTCCTCTGCTGGACTTCGTGCGCAGAGTGTATGAGCGGGGCGGAAGGGTGGGCCTGGGAACCGACGCTCCATTCAAGGGGGTGGCTCCGGGCCTGCCGCTGGTGGAGATGGAGCTGCTGCAACGGGCAGGGCTGAGGCCCCCGGAGGTGATCACCGCGGCCACGGTCCATGCGGCCGCGGCATGCGGCATCGGTGACCGGGTGGGGTCGCTCGAGCCGGGCAAGGCCGCGGACCTGATGCTGGTGCGCGGCAATCCCCTGAATGACCTGACGGCCCTGCGGGACGTGGCTCTGGTCGTACGAAGCGGCGAGGTGGTCTACAGCAGGCTCGCTTCCATTGAAGACTGACTTTTCGCAGTACATCCAAATCCCTTATCGAAGCCCTTCCAGGCTCATAAGTCCGGAGATTGCGCAAAATCCCACAATATTTCCTCCCCGGGCGATGTGGTGTACAAAGGCCCTCCGCAAACAACGAACCGGGTTCAATACCGAATCAAAGCGAGGAGCAGTCATGGCGACGAGAAAAGAGCTGGCCAATGCCGTCCGGGCCGTGAGCATGGACGCCATCCAGAGGGCGAACTCCGGCCATCCCGGTGCGCCGCTGGGCATGGCGGACATCGCCGAGGTGCTGTGGAACGATTTTCTGAAACACAACCCTGCCAACCCCTCTTGGCCGGACCGGGACCGGTTCGTGTTCTCCAACGGTCACGGCTCCATGCTCCTCTACTCCCTGCTCCATCTGAGCGGGTACGACCTGAGCATAGACGACATCAAGAACTTCCGTCAGCTGCACTCCAAGACACCGGGACATCCCGAGCACGGGGTCACTCCCGGGGTCGAGTCCACCTCCGGCCCGCTGGGGCAGGGCGTTGCCGCGGCCGTGGGCATGGCCGTGGCCGAGAAGGTGCTGTCCGCCCGGTTCAACCGGGAGGGGCACGCGATTGTGGACCATTACACCTACGTGTTCATGGGCGACGGCTGCATGATGGAAGGCATCTCCCACGAGTGCTGCTCCCTGGCCGGGACCCTGGGCCTGGGCAAGCTGATCAGCGTGTACGATGACAACGAAATTTCCATTGACGGCTGTGTGGAGGGATGGTTCCAGGACGACACCCCCAAGCGGTTCGAGGCCTACGGCTGGCACGTGGTGCGGAATGTGGACGGCCACGACCCCGAGGCGGTGCGACGGTCCCTGGAAGAGGCCCGGGCGGTCACGGACAGGCCAAGCCTGATCTGCTGCAAGACGGTCATCGGGCAGGGCGCACCCAACGTGTGCGGCACGGAAAAATGTCACGGCGCACCCCTGGGCGAGGAGGAGATCTCCTGTGCACGGGACCACCTGGGCTGGTCCCACGGGCCTTTTGAGATACCGGACGCCGTCTATGCGGCCTGGGATGCCAGACCTGCCGGTGCCAAGGCCGAGGCCATGTGGAACGAGCGCATGGCGGCTTACGAGACGGACCATCCGGAATTGGCTGCCGAGTTCAGACGGCGCATGGCCGGTGCCCTGCCGGATGGATTCTCCACCGCTGCCGGGGGCTTTGTCCGCAAGGTCCAGGAGGGGCATGAAAACCTGGCCACGCGCAAGGCGTCGCAAAAGTCGCTGGAGGGCTACGGTCCCCTTCTCCCCGAGCTGATCGGGGGCTCGGCCGACCTGGCCGGGTCCAACCTGACCCGCTGGTCGGGGTCCAGGACAGTGTTCGGCGACACCTGGGACGGCAATTACATCAACTTCGGGGTGCGGGAGTTCGCCATGGCGGCCATGATGAACGGTCTGGCCCTGCACGACGGGTTCATCCCCTACGGCGGCACTTTCCTGGTCTTTGCCGACTACGCCCGCAACGCCATCCGCATGGCGGCCATGATGGGTATCAGGACCATCTACGTGCTCACCCACGACTCCATCGGCGTGGGCGAGGACGGCCCCACGCACCAGCCCGTGGAGCACGTGGCGTCGCTCCGGCTGATCCCCAACCTGCACGTGTGGCGGCCGTGCGACGCCGTGGAGTCGGCCGCGGCCTGGAAGGCCGCGATCGAACGGTCCGACGGCCCCTCTGCCCTTGTCTTCTCCCGCCAGACCCTGAAACACAATGACCGGGATGCCGAGGCCCTGGCCGGCATCGCCAGGGGAGGCTACGTGCTCAGGGACTGCCCTGGTGAACCCCAGGCCATCATCATGGCCACCGGCTCGGAGGTGGGGCTGGCCGTGGATGCAGCCGACGCCCTGCTGGCCCGGGGACACCAGGTCCGGGTAGTCTCCCTGCCCTGCCTGGAGGTCTTCGAGGCTCAGGACAGCGACTACCGCAACAGTGTGCTCCCCCCTGAGGTGACGGCCCGGGTGGCGGTGGAGGCCGGGAGCCCCGATCCGTGGTACAGGTATGTGGGCACCAGGGGCAGAGTCGTGGGCATGGATCGTTTTGGAGAGTCAGCACCCGGCGCGGTGCTCTTCGAGTACTTCGGATTCACGCCCGATGCCCTTTCCAGGGCGGTGGAGGAGGTGGTCCAGAACCCATGACCGGGTCCATGAACTTCGGTTTTCTCAGCCATACGCCGGCGCCGCCCAAGGGGCGGCGGGTGGCAGTGGTCGGAGCGGGACCGTCCGGACTGTCCGCTGCCGGGTACCTGGCCCGCTGGGGGTACGAGGTCGAGGTCCTGGACAAGATGCCCAAGGCCGGGGGGTTGATGGTTTTTGGCATCCCCGGCCACCGCATCCCACCGGAGAGGATCGAGCAGGGAGTCAGAGACCTGGAGGAGCGCCTGGGCGTGCGCTTCAGGCTCGAGACCAAGATTTCGGGCTGCAAGCCACTGCACGAGGACACCGGGGACCATTTCTGTTCCGACATGGTCAGCCTGGGCGAGCTGACCCAGGAGTTCGATGCCGTGCTCATCTGCACCGGCACCTGGAAGTCGAGGAAGCTGAACATCCCCGGGGAAGGGTTGTCCGGGGTCATGTCCGGGCTGGAGTTCCTGTTCCCCATCAGGGCGGCACGCTACGACAAGCACCGGGTGCAGCAGGTCGATGCCCGTGACAAGCGGGTGGCGGTGATCGGTGCGGGGCACTCTGCGGTGGACGTGGTGGAGGGGGCGCTCAAGCAGAAGGCCTCCAAGGTGGTCATGATGTACCGGCGTACCCGAAGGGAGGCGCCCTGCGGTTCGGGCGAGATCGAGACGCTGCAGGCGGCCGGAGCCGAATGGATGGAGCTGGTCTCGCCGCTCAGAATTCTGGGGGAGCAGCAGGTGGAAGGCATCGAGGTCACACGGTGCAGGCTGGGGAGCCCCGATCCTTCGGGCCGGTGTCGGTTCGTCCCCGTGGAAAATGGAAACCTGACCATCGACGTGGACCTTGTGATCACGGCCATAGGTGAGATCCCGACCGCGCCCTTTGCCGCAGAGCTCGGTCTGGACACCGTGCGCAAGGGCGACATCCACTGGCTGCAGATGACCAGCCAGGAGGGAATCTTTGTGGCAGGTGACGTGCTGAGCGGCCCCAGCAAGATCGGCCGGGCCGTGTACAGCGGTCTTCGGGCGGCCCGATCCCTGTCCAGCTGGCTGTCCCTCAAGGACCAGAACCGCGAGGACGAGTACAACTACGACGACGACTTCGTGGGGAAAGGAGAGCTGTGAAGCGCTGTTGCCTGGACACACCCGTTGTATCAGGGCAACATTTTTTGCGTCGCTATCGCTATCGCTATCGGTATCGGTATCGGGATCGGTTTCGATCCTTTTTCTTTTCAAGGTTACCTAAACCCTTCGACAGCGATCCCGATACCGATAGCGATAGCGATTGAGAGCAGGAAGGAAGAATCCGACTACCCATGACCTCCTGCAAACGACTGTTCATCGACTACTCCAAGTGCATTGGGTGT
>CAZUBS010000126.1:0-6078 GCA_964618595.1 uncultured Desulfohalobiaceae bacterium | reverse complement strand
GGGGGCTGGTCGGACTCCCGCCGGGCCGAAGCAAGGGCCTTGGGGGACTTCCGGGACGGCTGGTCGGGGCGGCCGCAACCGGGGAACCAGTGCTTGTCCGGCTTTCCCGGCTCGAACTGGCCGAACAGCGGACCCGGGTCGCACAAACAGCGCCGAGAGCAGCAACCGCCTGAACAGGGAACGGCTCAAGCGGGAGACCTTCAAACGCCTACACCACAGAAGGCTGCTGATCGCCTGAACCCTGCCGGTCCGACACACCGTTCCCCCTGGCAGTGTTGCACGAGAATAACGACATCTCGTTTTCACAGCCCGGGTTTTGCCAGTTCATGCCCTATACTCTCAGCCCGTTCCCAAGGTTGGGGTTCTCAAACAGTCTTGCGCTTCCTCCATTACAGCCTCCAAGACATCTTCTTCCAACCGGTCGGCCCGATATAAACGACATGTCGAAAGGCCAGGAGGGCCCCCACCGGCTCACTGCTCGACACGAAAGCCCAGGATGTCTTTGACCTCCTCGAAGTTGCTGAGCAGCTCCTTTTGGCTGTCGGCCCCCATGTACACGATGGCCAGCTTGTAGCTGTAGCTGTCCTGGTAGAGCATCTCCGAGAGCTGCTCCCCCTGCTCCACCAGCACCTGGACCAGGGTCCCGGGGAAACGCTCCTTGACCCGCTCGATCTGCTCCTTGGTGGGCACGCGGGTCACCCGGCCGTCCTCGAAGGCGCGCACGAAGAGCTTGGACCCGATGGTGAAGTCCCCCAGCCCCCGCTTCCAATCCGGGTTTCTGCCCAGCCCGACCTCGACCATGACGTGGTGGTTGGAGGTGCCGTCGACCTTCTTGAACAGGTCGCTGTGGGACTGGGCAATGCGGGGGTTGATCTCCAGCAGCTTCAGGGTGTCGGCGTCCTCGTCGTAGAAGTACTCGATGTTGAAGGGGCTGTTGTCGAAGCCGATGTGCCCCATCACGGTCCGGGAGGCCTCGAAGATGCGCTTCTTGACCGCCTCGGGCAGGTTGGAGGGGTACTGGAAGCGGGAGAAGCTGACCTGGTTCTCGTGTCGGTAGGAGTCCACGATGCCGTGGCTGTCGATCTCCCCCCGGCTGGCAAAGCCCTCCAGGGTGACCTGCTTGCCCCCGATGATCTCCTCTGCGATGCAGAACCCCCCGGAACGGATATCCTCCGGGATGTCCTCGTCAGCGTAACGCAGGATCTGGTCCAGGGGTTTTTGAAAACGGCCGATGCCCTTGCGGATGGCGGCCAAGGCCTTTTCAAAGTCGGCCTCGTCCTGGATGCGAAACCCCAGGTACCCGCCAAAGGCCTTGACCGGCTTGACCCAGTAGGGAAAGTCAAGGTCTATGGCCCCGCGCGGGTCCTCGTCAAAGGGGTCGAAGCGGGCAAAGCCCGGGGTGAAATCCGGTACTGCCTCCTGCTGCTTGACCCTGCTCCAGTACTTGTGCTCGCACTGCAGCACGCTGGTCAGCGAGGGGGACATGGTGTTGTACTCGCGGGCCAGGATGGGCAGCATCAGGCTGACCGGGAAGTCCCAGAAGCTGACGATGGCGTCGATGGAGCCCTCGAAGGCATCCAGCCGCTTCCTTGCCTGGTCGAGCATCCACCCGGGGTCGTACTCCTTGGCCCCGTGGGTCTCCTCATAGGTCAAAAGCTCGTGAAGGGTGTACCCCTCCGTGCCTTTCATGGTGCGCAGCTTGGACCAGTTCATTTCGTCCGGGCCGACCACGAAAACATTCTTCTTCATCGCACGCTCCTTTGTTCACTTCCAGTCACTGATGACACCAATGCCCAGGCTACCATAGTTTTTGGTCCAGTGTCAGGCCGTTGAAAAATCCCCGCTGGCCTGCCCCTACAAATCACATAGAGGGTGAAGTCTTGGGGGTGATCCCTATAAAGCCACACAAAGGCAGAAGAACCATTGTGTCTTTCTGGCAGGGGCGGTTGGCAACCGCCCTGCCTTTGCTCGAAACCTCGCGATGGAACCAGGCCTCGGCAAAAGAAATGGCGCGTTGTTCAACCGGCTGGAGAGCGAAAAGCAACCGGCCCTCAATGGCCCGGGATCAGGGAATCATTGCCTGCGGTGACTGCCGAACAGGGGGAGCAGCACGCCGTAGACCAGAGCAAAAGGCAGGGCCACGGCCAGGAGTTGGATGATGCCTGGGTGGGGCTTGAGGCTGAAAAACTCGACCCCGGCCAGGATCAGGGCGGAGACGAGCAGCAGCACGGCCAGGGCCGCACCAAGCGGGACGAAAAGCCTGCGGTTGAACCCCAGCTCGTGGCTAAGCAGGGCAACGGCCCCAAAGATTTCGAAATAGATCATGGTGCTCAGGGCCATGTTGGGGTCCCAGGAAATACCCGGGCTGCCGCCCGCCCACCGGGTGAGCACGGGGACGATTCCCGTCTGGAACAGCCACCCCAGCAGGATGGCGGCCACGATTGCCACCGGCACGGACCAGGCCAGGGAAAGGAGCACACCCCTGACTGGCATGTTGCGCCGCGCCGTGCCGTACCAGGCCACCAGCAGCAGCCCCACGAGCAGCAGCACGTACTGGCCGAAGGTGTTGTAGGCCAGGCTGGCCTCCCTGGTGGTCCAGGCCAGGTCGGCCATGACCACCAGCACCCGCAGCAGGTGGTAAAGGAAGTACAGGGGCCAGAACCCGATCACCATGCAGAGCAGCCTCTTCCACCAGGCCGCGGGCAGGGCCGCCACCACCGCCACCAGGAACACCACCACCGGGCTGGACAGGCACCCCGGCACCAGGGTGATGCTGGACAGGGTGCTGCTGATCCCGCCGGCCCGGTAGGAGGCATCAGAGAACAGGCCGAGGACCCAGGCTGCTGCGCGGGCAATGGCCTCGTGGGTCCACGCCCCCAGGGGACTGGACAGAAACCAGCCATAGGCCAGGTAGCCCGCGCCAAAGCCCAGCACGAACCCTGCTGCCCGCCGAAGCAGGAACGGTGTCCAGGCTCCGGCCCGGGACCCTTTCTCCGTGAGCCGGGCCCAGAGCACGAAAATGCCCAGGGCCGCGGCAATGACCAGGATCTGCCCCGCCACCACGTGCATGGCCCAGAAGCTGTCCGGGAGCCTGAGGGCCATGAGCACGATGAGCAGCACCCGCAGCAGGTTGATCAGAAACAGCACGGCCCCGCCCAGGAAGAGACCCCAAAGCTTGGCTTGCAGTGGACGCGGGGACGTGGTCACCGCGGCGGTGAAAAGGAAAAAGGGCAGCACCCCGGTGCAGGAGCTGTCCACGGCAAAGGAGCGGGTGCCTATGGCTATGGAGCTGCCGGCAACAAGGGCCTCCAGGCCCAGACCGTTCAGCACGACCCCGGCCAGACGGGCGGTCCACACGGCCAGGGGGGCGAGCACGGACGTCTCGAACCACCCAGCCCCATGCACCCAGAGGGAGAGCAGGACCAGGCCTGCGAACACTGCCATCCAGCGCCCGGCGGCGGGCCTGGTCGGCGCGGGTCCGCTGTGCGTCGCACCGCCCGTGAAGGTCATGGAACTGTCTCCGGCAGGCCCGGGCAATCAAAGAAAAGCAGCCCCTCCGGGACTGTGCCAAAGGGGCTGCTGCTCATGACCATGGACCGAAACCAGGGGCGCTCCAGCCTCATTGGGGGTGGTGCCGGTACTCTTCCTTGAGCAGGCACTGGGAAATGGGGTGGAAGGTCCCCTTGCCGCAGAAGAGCTGCTCCGGGGGGATGTTTTCCAGGGCCTGGGCCAGGACATCGTCCATGTGGTCGGCCTCGATGACCCGGAGGTCCTTGAGGATGGCCTCGGGGACCTCCTTGAGGTCCTTGTGGTTGTCCTTGGGGATGATCACCGTGGAGATGAGGCCCCGGTGGGCGGCCAGCAGCTTCTCCCGCAGGCCGCCGATGGGCAGCACCCGCCCCCTGAGGGTGATCTCGCCGGTCATGGCCAGGTCGTTCTTGACCGGCACGTTGAGCAGGGCCGAGACCAGGCTGGTGGCCAGGGTGATGCCGGCGGACGGTCCGTCCTTGGGCGTGGCGCCCTCGGGCACGTGCACGTGGATGTCGATCTCCTTGTAGAAGTCGGAGCGCAGCCCGAAGAGGTCAGAGCGCGAGCGCACGTAGCTCAGGGCAGCCCGGGCCGACTCGTTCATCACGTCGCCCAGCTTTCCGGTGATCTCCACCTTGCCCTTGCCGGGCATGAGCGCCACCTCGACCAGCAGCAGCTCCCCGCCAAGCTCGGTCCAGGCCAGCCCGGTGGCCACACCGACCTGGGACCGCTCCTCGCGCTCCCCGTAACGGTGCTTGGGCACGCCCAGGTAGGAAGCGATCTTGGCCTTGGTCAGGCTGACGGCGTTTTTGGCCCCCCCCTCCTCCACGAGCTTCTTGGCCACCTTGCGGAAGACCGAGGCCAGCTCGCGCTCCAGGTTGCGCACGCCCGCCTCCCGGGTGTAGCGGCGGATGATCTCCAGGATGGCCCCGTCCGAGATGGTCACCAGCTCCGGGTCCAGCCCGTGCCGCTTGAGCTGCTTGGGCACCAGGAACTGCCGGGCGATGTGCATCTTCTCGGTTTCCATGTACCCGGGGAGCTTGATCACCTCCATGCGGTCCTGCAGGGGAAGGGGGATGCTGTGCAGGGTGTTGGCCGTGGTGATGAAGAAGATGTTGGACAGGTCGTAATCCAGGTCCAGGTAGTGGTCGTTGAAGGCCATGTTCTGCTCCGGGTCCAGGACCTCGAGCAGGGCCGCCGAGGGGTCGCCCCGGAAGTCCATGCTCATCTTGTCGATCTCGTCCAGGCAGAAGACCGGGTTGTTGTGGGTGACCCGCTTCAGGGACTGGATGATCTTGCCGGGCAAAGCCCCGACGTAGGTCCTGCGGTGGCCGCGGATCTCGGCCTCGTCCCTGACCCCGCCCAGGGAGAGGCGCACGAACTCCCGGTCCGTGGAGCGGGCAATGGACCTGGCCAGGGAGGTCTTGCCCACCCCGGGGGGGCCGACAAGGCACAGGATCGGGCCCTGCAGCTTGGTGACCAGGGTCTGGACGGCCAGGTACTCCAGGATACGCTCCTTGGGCTTTTCCAGGCCGTAGTGGTCCTCCTCCAAAATTTGGTGCGCCTGCTTGATGTCCAGGTCGGTGGGCTTGAGCTTGTTCCAGGGCAGGTCCAGGATCCAGTCCACGTAGTTCCGGACCACGGTGTACTCGGCCGAGGAGGGCGGCATCTGCTGCAGCTTCTTTATCTCGCGCCCGGCCTTTTCCCTGGCCTCGTCGGGCATGTCCTTCTCTTCCAGCGCCTTCATGAGCTCGTCGGCCTCGGGCTCCTCACCTTCCCGGCCCATCTCCTTCTGGATGGCCTTGAGCTGCTCGTTGAGGTAGTAGTCCCGCTGGTTGGTCTCCATCTGGCTCTTGACCCGCTCCTTGATCCGGCGCTCCATGGCCGTGATCTCGATCTCGCCCTGGAGCAGGACGTAGACCTCTTCCAGGCGGGCGATCGGGTCCAGGTTCTCGAAGACCTCCTGCCGCTTCTCGTACTCCACCTTGAGGTGCGGCATGATGGCGTCCGCCATCCGGCCGGGGTGCTCGATGGAGGAGACCGCCTGCAGGGTCTCGCTGGCCAGCTTCTTGTTGACCTTGCCAAACTTGTTCAGGCTCTCCCGCACCGCCCGCATCAGGGCCACGGCCTCCTCGCTGGTGAACTCCTTCTCATCCACGGGCATGAGCCGGGCCAGGGGGACGTCCTCCTCCTCCCAGGTCTCGGAAACCGGCTCCCATCTGGCCCGCTGCAGCCCCTCGAACAGGACCTTGACGGTGCCGTCGGGCAGCCTGAGCAGTTGCAGGACCTTGCTCACCGTGCCCATGACGTAGAGATCGTCACGCCCCGGCTTCTCCACCTCGGGCTGCTTCTGGGCCACCAGGAAGATCCGCTTGCCATAGTCGGCCACGGCCTGCTCCACCGCCTTGATGGAGGACTCGCGCCCCACGAACAGCGGTGTGATGGACTTGGGAAACATGACCACCTCCCGCAGCGGCATCATGGGCAGCAGCAGGGAGTCGTCGTTCTTATGAAAGGCAACAGCGTTGGCCATTCTCTCTCCGGTACATG
>CAZUBS010000125.1:0-6094 GCA_964618595.1 uncultured Desulfohalobiaceae bacterium | reverse complement strand
CCCTGCTGGTGCTGACCGTCATTCTCCTGGTCATGGGACGCCCCCTGGGGCTGGACCGTTTTTCCGGGGTCTTCCTTCTGGCCCTGCTGGCCGGATACATCATTTTTTTATTCTTCAAGGGCAAAACCTTCTCCCTTGATGAGAACGATCACCGGGAAGCCACACTCCGGGACTACCCCAAGCTGGTCCTGGGGTTCGCGGCCATCACCCTGGGGGGCAACCTGCTCGTGGAGGGCGCCCGGGACATCGCCCTGGCCCTGGGCGCCAGCGAATGGATCATCGGGCTGACCATCGTGGCCGGGGGGACATCCCTGCCCGAGCTGGTGACCTGCCTGGCCGCCTCGATACGGGGCAAGAACGACATGCTGCTCGGCAATCTCATCGGCAGCAACTTCTTCAACATCGCAGGGGTGCTCGGCCTGACGTGCCTGCTGCATCCTTTGATCGTGTCCCCCGAAGCCCTGACCGGTCTCTTTTTTCTCCTGGCCCACCTGCTGGTCGTGCTGATCTTTCTCCGGACAGGCTGGAGGATCTCCCGGCTGGAGGGGGGGCTGCTGATTGCGGTCAACCTGGGCTACTGGGTGCTGGACGCAACCATTTATTGACACCGGCAGCAGAGAGGACCTCTCCACCCTCGGTGCCTGGTGCACCGGGCGAAGCTGGGAAGGCAGTTGGGTAATGTGGTGCTGGGGTGGCGGGCCAAACCCGCTGTTCAGGCAGGAAAGGGCACCAGGCTGTCCTGGTACTGCTCCAGGCTGCGCTGCCAGGAGTATCCGAGCGCATGCTCCCGGCAGTCCCCGGGGGACAGGTCCAGGCACTTGCGCACCGCCCTGGCCAGATCCTTGTCCAGCCAGCCTGTCCTCCCATGCGCGACCACATCGATGGGTCCCATGACGGGGTAGGCTGCCACCGGCAGCCCCGAGGCCATGGCCTCGATGAGCACGATGCCGAAGGTGTCGGTCAGGCTGGGAAAAACAAACACATCGGCCGCAGCCACGTGTTCGGCAAGGTCCTCACCAGTCTTGCGGCCGAGAAAATGGACCCCGGGATACTCCGTGGTCAACCTTTCCAGGGCAGGCCCGTCCCCGATGACCACCTTGCTTCCGGGAAGATCCAGGGACAGGAAGGCTTCCAGGTTTTTCTCCACGGCCACCCGCCCCACATACAGGCTCACCGGACGCGCAAAATCGATTCTGTCCTTGGGACGCGGACGGAACAGGTCGCAGTCCACCCCGCGCCCCCAGTAGACCAGGTTCCTGAACCCCCGGTGCGCAAGCTCCTGTTTGAGGCTTTGCGTGGACACTGTGGTCTTGGCGGCAGGGGCGTGAAACCAGCGGTACCCCCGGTACAGGGTTTTCACTGGCAGGCCGGTGCGCTTGTTGATGTACTCGGGAAACTTGGTCATGAACGAGGTGGTGAAGGGGTGTCCGCCCTTGAGACACCAACGGCGGCCGGCCAGCCCGATGGGACCCTCCACCGGGATGTGCACGGCATCGGGACGGAAGGCTTCGAGCATCCTGCGCAGCCTGAAACCTGGCAGCAGGGCCAGTCGGATATCGGGATAGGTGGGACAGGGCAGTCCGGGAAACTGGCCGGGATGGACGACCAGCACCTCTTTTCCCTGCTCCCGCAGACCGTCGACCATCTTCCCCAGGGCGGTGACCACACCGCTGACCTGGGGGTGCCAGGCATCGGTCAGGATGGCCACCCTTTGCGGCGCGTCTGGCATGTCCTAGTCCCCTGCCTCCCGGCGCGAGTGTTCGCTTCGCGGTGCCGCCCCTCCCCCTGACTCAGGGAAACGAGTGGCCGGACCTCTCAGCAAGGCCTACACACAGAGCATGACAATCTGATGACGGTTGGACCGGGGAGGGGTCAGCCAAACAGGATCGGTTTGAGCTCGGCTATGCTCATGAGGCCTTTGTCTGGTCCGCTGTTTTTGCTGTACGCTGTGTAGCCGAGCTTGTCCGACTGCCTGCATCGGACATCCTCGCCGAAGACGGGGCGCACCCTGCCGTTCAGGTCGACCTCGCCCCAGAAGACGCTCCGTTGCGGCAGCGGGCGGTCGTGAACCGATGAGAGCACCGCAGCCACAATGGCCAGGTCGATACCGGGGTCGTGCAGCCGCAGCCCCCCGCCGATCTTGGCATAGATGTCCAGCTGCCCGAGGTTGACGCGAAGCTGTCGGGACATGACCGCCAGCAGCAGGTTCAACCTGTTGGAATCAAACCCCAGGGCGGTGCGCCGGGGCATGGCCAGGTAGCTCTCGGTGGCCAGGGCCTGGACCTCGACCACGAAGGGGCGCTGTCCGTCCACGGCCATGGCCAGGGCCGTGCCGCTGCTGGCCGCGTCCCTGTCTTCGAGAAAGTAGGTGGAGGGGTCGTGGACAACGGACAAGCCCGTGCTCGTCATCTGCAGCACCAGCACCTCGCCGGCCGGTCCGAAACGGTTCTTGATCACCCGGAGGATCCGGAACAAATGCTGCTTGTCGCCCTCAAGTGAGAGCACCGTGTCCACCATGTGTTCCAGAAGCTTGGGCCCTGCAATCTGACCTTCCTTGGTGACATGCCCCACCAGAATCAGTGCCGCCCTGCTGCGCTTGACCGCATCGATCAGGGCCGAGGCCACGGCCCTGACCTGACCGACGCTCCCGGGGATACCCTCTGCTGCGGCGGAAACAAGTGTCTGCACCGAGTCCACGATGACCAATCCCGGGGGGTGGCCGTTCTCCAGCAGCTGATAGACCTCTTCCGCCTGCCCGGTACACAGGGCCTCCAGGCCCGGACCGAGGATGCCGAGGCGCTCTGCGCGGGAACGCAGCTGGCCCAGGGACTCCTCCCCCGAGACATAGACCGACCGAACGCCCTGCCTGGCAACCATGGCGGAGAGCTGCAGCAGCAACGTGGACTTGCCAATGCCGGGCTCCCCCGCAAAGAGCAGGGCCGAGCCGGGCACCAGGCCTCCCCCCAGAAGCCCGTCCAGGTCCGGGTCTCCCGTGGATGACCCCGCACCATTTTCAAGGACCGGGTCCTCCAACTGCACCGTCTCACGGGCCGGCAGGTCCTCACCCCTGCGCCCCCTTCCGGCTGACGGGATCTGATCCACAGCCGCCAGGGTGTTCCAGGAACGGCACGCAGGGCATTGGCCCTTCCACAAGGGGCTTTTTGCGCCGCACGAGGAGCACTGATACTCGGTCCTGATTTTCATGGATGGCTGCCCGCAGAAATGAAAAAGCCCGGACAAGCCGGGCTGAAGCGCGATTTACCCCTCGGCAGGGTCCCGGGCCTCGACAACACTGAGGCCAAACTCCTGGAACGAACCGGGGGGGTTGTAGAACACCACCATGAACGGCACTGCCTGGCCTGTCTCCAGGTTCGTGTTGTTGGTCAAGACACCCACCTTGGCCTGCAGAACCGCGTTCAGCTCCTCACGGCTGAGCACCTGGAGCTGGAACAGGGATGCCGTGTTGCCGCACAGAAACTGCTTGCTCTGTACAACCTGTCCCTGTGCGTCGTACAGCTCGGCCTGCAGCTTGATCCGTTCCTTGACGGTTGGAAAATTGTTCACCGCACTGCCTTCGATCACGAAGAGCTCGCCCACCTTCTCGTTGTTCACGAAGTACTGCCTGACGTCCTGCAGGGCAATGTCCCTGACCCCCTCGATATCCGTGACCGCCTTCTGGCTCAGATCGGAGCCGCCCCCCCCTCCTCGGACAAAGGGCAGGTCGGAAACGAGACTGGGGAACAGGAAGTACCCTGCTGCAGAAAGAACTCCCAGCGCGAGCAGAATCAGAAGGATCCAGAGCCCCTTGCGCGGGGAACGCCTTGCGGGGGGGACATCTTCTTCCAGACCCTCCAAAACGTCAGCTTTCGCTTGCAAAGAGTCGGATGGTGTCTCTTGGCCAGCCGGGATCTCCCCCACATCTTCGCCGGCCCCGGCAGGTTCCACTGCATCCCCGGGTTCACCCCACCCGAATTCCTCGGGTGGGCTGGCGGCTTCCCAGGAGGCGAACTCGGACGACCCTGCGTCCGCTGACCCGGCAGGCTCCTTTTCGAGAGGGGTCTGCTGCCCTGCCGCCTCCTCGAGGGTGAAGACATGCGCGCATCTGGAGCAGCGCAGCTTGACCTGATCCGAAGAGACCCTTTCCTCGTCAAGCTGGAATCTGGTACGGCATTCCGGACATTGAACAATCATCACCACCTCTCTTCTTCCAGGAGGATGTGTCAGGCCACCAGATTTTAGATCTTCAGTTCAAAGATACCATCAAGATGTCGAAATTGTTCAGCATAGTCCATGCCATACCCCACAATGAAACCCTTTTCCAGTCGAAATCCACAAAAATCGACCTGCACGTCGACCTCCCGTCGCTCGTGCTTGTCCACCAGGGCGCAGGTGCTTATCCCGCACGGCTTGCGCTGCTGCAAATGGTCCTTGAGCAGACGCGCGGAGTGTGCGGTGTCCACGATGTCCTCGACGATGAGCACTTCCCGGCCTGAGATGTCCACCTCGAGGTCCTTTGAAAGCAGGATCTGATCCTGCCTGCTGGTGCCCTGGCCATAGCTGGCCATCCGGACAAAATCAATGACCGGGTCGATGGACATGCAGCGGATGAGGTCGGCAAAAAAAACCACCGCCCCCTTGAGCACGCACACCGTCACCAGAGGCTGGTCGATATTTGCGTAGGCGAGGGAGATTTCCCGGCCCAGCTCACGGACCCTGTTTCTGATCTGTTCGGATTCGATGACGGGCAAGAGTTCATGGTCCATAGTGGTGACGCTACCTGTGCTTGCCGTTGAATGCAGCGTGAAGCTCCATTGCCTGGGGGATTCCGGTGGCAGGCTCCCCTTTCCGAAGGGTGTTCACAGCTCGATCAGCATGGCTGTTTCGTCGCACTCCGGAAACTTGGGGCACCGCAGACAGTCCGACCACACCTTCTGGGGCAGGAGATCCTTGCTCACGGTGCAAAAGCCCATGCGCTCAAAAAAGTCGACCTGATAGGTCAGGGTGAAGACCCTGTAAAGCCCCAGGGTCACAGCCTCGCTCAGGCAGGCTTCCACCAGCCGCCGTCCCCACCCCATCTTCTGGATCTTTTCCGCGACCACCAGGGACCTTATCTCTGCCAGGTCTTCCCAGGTGATGGACAGGGCACAGAACCCCTGCACCTCGTCCTCCTCATAGCCGGCCACGACGTAAAATTCACGCAGGTGGCTGTAGAGGTCGTTGAAGGACCGCGGCAGCAGAACCCCCTGGCGCGACCTCTCCAGAAGCATGGCGTGGATGGCACGCGCGTCCCTGATTTTTGCCTTGCGAAGATGAAAGCCTCCCCTGGGGGAGTTAGCGACCGAGGAGGCCATCGATCTTCTTCTTCAGCTTCGCCGGGGGGGTGTAGCCAACATGTTCCAGGGCCATCTCCCCACTCTGATCGTAAATGAGCAGCTTGGGGATGGAGGTGATGTTCAAATCCACGCCCACTTCGCGGGTGGCCCAGTAGATGGGGTAGTTGAAGTTGGTCTTGTCCATGTACGAAACAAGCATTTCCCTGTTGAAGTCGAGCGAAACACCGATGATCTCCAGCTGATCCCGGGACATATTTTCCCTGAGCTTGATCAGCTCGGGGATCTCGCGCTTGCAGGGTCCGCACCAGGTGGACCAGAAATTGACCACCACGACCTTACCCCTGGACTGAGCGATGATCTCCATAAGGTCTTCGGTGTTCACCCTGGTCACCTGCTCGGCACGCAGGCTGCCGGCAAAAACCAGGCCGGCCAGGGCCAGTATGGCCATCATGTGCACACTTTGTTTTATTCGATACACCGCATATCTCTCCCTGTTGTGGGATGTATGGGTAGCAAACAGTACCGCCTGAGTCCATAACCAGGGGTGGTGTTCACAAAAAAGTACCTCCTCTGCCGTGAACGGAGACGTCCCGATCGATCCGTAAACAGGGATCTGCAGTCCCGGTCCGATCCTCCACGACTGCTCCCCGGGGCAGTGAATGCCTGACAACCCTATAAGGTCGGCCCCGGGTTTGAAAAGGCCTGGCAGTCTGTTGAAAAAGTCCTTTTCAGCAAGCCGTTCAAAAACCTCGCTGGCAACC
>CAZUBS010000124.1:2596-6146 GCA_964618595.1 uncultured Desulfohalobiaceae bacterium | reverse complement strand
CGCGGCGAACGCCTCGGGCAAAAGCTGGTCCAGGCTCTCGCCGCGCTCGAAGCGCCCGCGGAACCCCGCGGCCTTGGCCTTGAGCTGGTCGTCGTCCAGCGCCTCGACGTCGGGCCCCAGCGCGTTGATGCCCTCCCCGGTCGGGCGCATCTTCTTGACCGTCCGCTCATTGGAGGAACCGAAGACCTTTCGGGCGATGTCCAGCATGCCGTCTCAGCCTTGGCCGGCGCACAATGTAGATACCGGCACCCCCCCCTCTCCTCCACCAGCGCAAGCAGCTGGCTGGCCTGCTCCCTGGCCCTGGTGACCGCCACGCCCTTGTTCAACAGCTGCCTCTTCTCGAGCCGCTCCTGCGTTGGCTTCCAGGAGCAGACGCCGCCCACGACGGTGATCGAGGGGGCCTTGAAGCTCCTCTCCCCAGACGCCTCCGCCACGTGCTCCAGGGTGGAAAGAGACGACTCCTGGTTGCAGCGGGTCCCCCAGCGGATGAGGGCCACGGGGGTGTCCCTGGCCCTGCCGTGGCGCATCAGGCTCTCCGCGATCATGGGCAGGTTCTTGACGCCCATGTAGAAGACCAGGGTCGAGGAGGAACGCGCGTAGACCTCCCAGCTGTGCCCGCTGGTCTCCTTGGTCGGGTCTTCGTGCCCGGTGATGAAGCAGACCGATGTGGTGTGGTCGCGGTGGGTGACCGGAATGCCTGCATAGGCAGGGGCGGCCACCCCGGCGGTTATCCCCGGGACCACCTCGAAGTCGACGCCGGCCTCCACCAGCTCCTCGGCCTCCTCGCCGCCCCGTCCGAAGACGTAGGGGTCGCCGCCCTTGAGCCGGCACACCGTCTTGCCCTCTCCGGCCTTGGCAATGATCAGCTCGTTGATCTTGTCCTGGGGCAGGGTGTGCTCCCCGCCCTTCTTGCCCACATAAACTATTTCCGCTTCCGGCCGGCACCAGCTCAGAAACTCCTCGTTGGCCAGGTAGTCGTAGATCATGACCTCGCAGGTCTCGATGACTTTTTTGGCCTTGAGCGTCACCAGCCCCGGGTCACCCGGGCCGGATCCAACAAGATAGACTTTGGACATGGTCGTTCCGTTCTCAGAGGATTATTTGCAGTGACACGCTTTCTTTATCAGCCTGTGGCGCTTCTAAGCCGCTTTTGCAAAGCAACCAGCTTTTCCTTCTTCTCCTGCATCTCCGCCTTCTTGGCCTGCTCCTTGACAACCACCTCTTCCGGCGCCTTGTTCAAAAAGCCCGGGTTGGCCAGCTTTCTGGAGACGCCTTCCAGGGCCTTGTCGAGCTTGGCCAGCTCCTTGTCCAGGCGGGCCAGCTCCGATTCAAAGTCCACCACCCCCTGCAGCGGCACATAGACCTCGTGGCCCCGGACCACTGCCGTGCCCGAGACCCTGGGGCCCTGCACGTCAGGGCCGATGGCAATCGTTCCGATCCGGGCCAGGGTGCGGATCAGCTCCTGGTTTTCGGTCAGCAGCCTGCGGTCGGTCTCGTCCGTGGTCCTGATCAGCAGGTCGAGCTGCCGGGCCGGCTCGATCAGCAGTTCGGTCCGGATGTTGCGGATGCTGGAGACCACGTCCATGAACAGCTCCATCCGGTCCTGGGCCCGGGAGTCCAGAAGCTCTTCTCGGATTTCGGGGAAGGCCACGGTGGCCGCATCCCTGCTCCGGTCGTCACCCTCAGGGCGCGGCAGGGCGGACCAGATCTCCTGGGTGATGAACGGCGTGACCGGGTGGAGCAGGAGCAGGGTTTCGGAGAGCACGGTCCAGAGCACCCTCTGGGTGGCGGCCTTTTCTGCCTCGTCCCGGCCGGAAAGGGTCGGTTTGATCATCTCCAGGTACCAGTCGCAGAACTCCGACCACACGAACCTGTAGAGTGTCTGGGCCATGTCGTTGAAGCGGTACTCCTCGATGGACTGCCCGACCGCGGACTTGGTCTCCTGGAGCCTGTGCAGGATCCAGGTGTTGGCCAGCCCCGGAGCGTGCTCCAGGCTCGTGTCCGGGATGGTCTCCGGCAGGTTCATGAGGGCGAAGCGCGAGGCATTCCAGATCTTGTTCATGAAATGCCTGTACCCCTCGATGCGCTGCTCGGAGAGCTTGATGTCCCTCCCCATGGCGGCGAAGGAGGCCAGGGTGAAGCGCAGGGCATCCGCGCCGTAGGTGTCGATGGTGTCCAGGGGATCGATGACGTTTCCTGTGGACTTGGACATCTTCTTGCCCTGCTCGTCCCGGACCAGGGCATGGATGTAGACCTCCTTGAAAGGGGCCTGGCCCATGAAGTGCAACCCCATCATCATCATCCTGGCCACCCAGAAGAACAGGATGTCGAACCCGGTCACCAGGCAGGACGTGGGGTAGTAGCGGGCCAGCTCCCTGGTCTGGTCGGGCCAGCCCAGGGTGGAGAAGGGCCACAGGGCGGAGGAGAACCAGGTGTCCAGCACGTCCTCTTCCTGGGCGATGGCCGTGCTGCCGCAGTGGCCGCAGGCGGAAGGGTCCTCCACGGCCACGGTCAGCTCCCCGCACTCCCCGCAGGTCCAGGCCGGGATGCGGTGCCCCCACCAGATCTGGCGGGAGATGCACCAGTCCCTGATGTTGTCCAGCCAGTCGTAGTAGGTCCTGGCCCAGTGCTCTGGATAGATCCGGGTCTGCTCCGGCACGGCTGCCCGCGCTGGGCCGGCCAGGGGTTTCATGGACACGAACCACTGGGTGGAGACATGGGGTTCGATGACCGATTTGCAGCGGTAGCAGGCCCCGATCGAGTGCTCGTGTTCGACCACCTGGAGCAGCAGGCCCTGCTCCTCGAGATCGGAAACCACTGCCTTCCTGGCCTCGTCCTTGTGCAGCCCCCGGTACTTCTCGGGGGCGTTCTCATTGACAAACCCCTTTTCGTCGAGAATGGGGAGCACCTCCAGGTCGTGCTTCTGGCCCAGCTCCCAGTCGTTGACGTCATGACCCGGGGTGACTTTGAGACAGCCGGTGCCGAACTCCATGTCCACGTACCTGTCCCCGATGACCGGCAGCTTGCGCCCCACAAGGGGCAGCACCACATAGCGGCCGATGAGCCCGTTGAAACGCTCGTCTTCCGGATTGACCGCCACGGCCGTGTCGCCGAGCATGGTCTCCGGCCTGGTGGTGGCCACCACCACGTGGCCCGGACCGTCGGCCAGAGGGTACTTGATGTGGTAGAGGTGGCCGGAGCGGGGCTCGTGCTCCACCTCGTCGTCCGCCAGGGCGGTGTGGCAGCGGTTGCACCAGTTGATGATGTACTTGCCCTTGTAGATAAGGCCCTGCTCGAAGAGCTGGACGAACACCCTGCGCACGGCCCTGGCCCGCTGCTCGTCCAGGGTGAAGCAGACCCGCGTCCAGTCCACGGATGCGCCCATGCGCCTGATCTGGCCGAGTATGAAGTCCCCCTTCTCCTCCTTCCACTCCCAGACGCGATCGATGAACTTCTCTCGTCCCAGGTCGTGCCTGGTCAGGCCCTCCTGGTTGAGCTGCCGCTCGATCACGTTCTGGGTGGCGATTCCGGCGTGGTCGGGACCCGGGCC
>CAZUBS010000124.1:0-2586 GCA_964618595.1 uncultured Desulfohalobiaceae bacterium | reverse complement strand
CGGTGGTAGCGGCACAGGATGTCCTGCAGGGTCAGGTTCAGGGCATGCCCCATGTGCAGCACCCCGGTCACGTTGGGGGGAGGGATGACGATGGTGTATGCCGGACCGGGATTCTCGGGGTCTGGCGTGAAGGTCTGATTGTCCACCCAGTGAGCGCTCCAGCGGCGCTCCACCTCCTGGGGCTCGTATCCTTTGGGAAGATCGGCAGTGGCCATTCGTTGCTTCCTTGCTCTGAAAGATGATTTGTCCGCACAAGCAGGAGCGCTGCATGCGGCTTCCGGCCCACGTCCCGTGCGCCGGAAATGTGGTCCTCTTGCCCGGCGCATCCCAGGCTGATAGAAAAAACAATGCCTGACAGCCTAATCCGCAACCCTGACAAGTCAATCCTGGCAATGCTCTGGGACGACTCCCACCTCTGGGGGCTGATGCTTTGGCGCGCCCTGGTCCACTTCGGCATCCCCCACACAATTGTTCACAGCCGCGACATTGCCGCAGGGGACCTGGACAGGCTGCGGCCCGGGGCGCTCCTGGTCCCGGGGGGGTGGGCCAGGCGCAAGTCCGCATCCCTGGGTGAACGGGGAAGACATGCCATCAAAGCGTACGTGGCGCAAGGCGGCACCTACCTTGGCTTTTGCGGCGGGGCCGGACTGGCCCTGGACGACCCCGGGAGCGGCCACTGCGGCCTTGGCCTCTGCCCCTGGGGGCGCAAGCCCATGTCCCGGCGCCTGGTCAACTGCAGCGGCCATGTCCATCTCAGGTTGAACGGCTGCTCCAGCCCGCCGGCTGTCGGCACCCCAGACACGGTGCTGGCCCCGGTCTGGTGGCCCTCCCAGTTCGAGCCCACTGCCGACGGAAACATCGATGTCCTGGCCAGCTACGGATATCCGGCCGAGGACTTCTGGGTGGCCGACCTTCCCATGCAGCAGCTTGCAGGGCAGGGTCTGACCCGCTGGGAAGAGCTCTACGGCATCAATCTGGACCCGGTCTTTCTCCGGGACGAGCCCTGCATGATCAGCGGGGAATACGGCACGGGCCGCTACCTGCTCAGCTACGCCCACTTGGAGACGCCCGACTCGCCCCAGGCCAACGCCTGGCTCTTTGAGATCCTGGCCGGGCTGGGGGGGTGCCCGCACGCCCATGAAGATCCGGCCATCCCTGAGTGGGACCTGACCGGGATGCCCGTTGCCTGGGACCACCCCGTTCTCCGGCACCTCTGGGAAAATCTGACCGCTGTCCTGGAGGTCGGACAACAGAACTTCCTGTTCTCCTGGCGTAAGGGCTGGCTCCTTGGCTGGCGCCGGGGGGTGCCTGGTTTCCCCCTGAACACGCTTCTGGCCCTGACCGGCCAGTGCATGTCCCTCGAGCCGACAAAGGGCAGTGAAAGGTGGCTTCGCACACACGCGGCGCACCTGCGGAATCTGGCCGATCAGATCCACGAGCTCTTCACCGCCTATCTGGCCGGAGAGCGGTTCCAGCTTTCCCACCAGGACGAATCGGAATCTGCAGGTCCTGCTCGAGATATGCAGCAGAAAAGGCTGACCCTGGTCGGTGACTTTCCCGGCCAGGAGGGTCTGCTGGGGGAGATGACCGGTCTTCTGGATGCGCTGCTCTGGCTGCAGCTGGGCACCGACCTCGACTGAAGCACGGTCCTCCCCGCTCCACAGCAGCGAGCTTATCCGTACCGGCCGTGCACCGGGGTGATGGTCAGCTTTCCATCTTGCTGTGTAGCACGCAGCCCATAGACCGGAAGTATGCGCGGCAGGGGGCGGCCGAAAAGGAACTCCAGCACCTGGTCCGAGGCCCCGGTCCTGTCCTGCAGCCCTCTGCGCAGGGAGGCATCGAAACGCAGCATGTCCGCCAGGCCTTTCAGTGCTTTTTCCAAACCACTGGTTGCGCCCGTGACCAGCTCCCTGACCTCCAGGATGCCGCAGTGCTGCTCGTGCTCCAGGATCAGCTCCCCCAGGGCCGACCCTCCGGGAATCAGTTCCAGCCGCCCGACCCTGTCCCGATCATACATGGACATGAGCCCTGCAGGCTCCCAGCACTTCAGAACTCTACATTCCAGGGGGCGCTGTGCATAGATGGCACAGCCCTTTTCCACAGGATCATAGAAGCAACAGGCCGAGCTGCCGGCGTTGGAGCGCACCCTGACGACTTCGTGGTCCAGGTCGATGACTCCTCCCCTGACATTGTCACGGACACGCTCCCCCTTTCGCAGGGTGAGCAGATCATCCTTTGTCAGGCTCCCCGAGGCATAGAGCTCCACGTCCTGCACATGCAGGCCGGGGCCGCCCTTGCTGCAGCAGGTGCCGCACCGGGCGCAGGAGGTGACTGAGCTGCTCATCAAATCTCAATAGTTCATCGACGTTTTTTTGGAGAAAGCAGGGAAACCTTTGTCGGCCTGACAGGTGTCTTTGCGCAGGCTTGGTGAGGTATTTCGTTGTCGTTGTCGTTGTCGTTGTCGTAATCGGACTTTTTTCATTGATTGTTTGCTCGATCATCTCTTGAAAAGCCAAGGATTTCGTCCCTTTGGGACGAGGTACTTTTTTGCTGGTCCAAAAAAGTACCCAAAAAAGGACCTGGGCC
>CAZUBS010000123.1:0-6158 GCA_964618595.1 uncultured Desulfohalobiaceae bacterium | reverse complement strand
CTGGGAGGCCTTGCCCCCGCTTCCGTAGTCGAGAAGCAGCTTTTTTTCACTCATGCCGAGAGTTCCTGTGGTTCAGGGGGTGGAGCCAGGGGCAAGGCCGAAGCGTATTCTCCATACGTGAGGGTTTGCCCCTGGTGAAGCAACGCAGTCCAGCCCGGATTCCCCTTCCCTTTGCAATCGGCTGAGAATTCGGGCTGGCAACCCGGCTCCGCATAAGCTTCCGTCTTCGCTGTAGCTTCGCCGGGACAAGTCGCCGTGGCCAAGGGGCGTGAGCCAGGGGCAAGGCCGAAGCGTATTCTTCATACGTGAGGGTTTGCCCTTGGTGAAGCAACGCAGTCCAGCCCGGATTCCCCTTCCCATCTTTGCAATCGGCTGAGAATTCGGGCTGACAAGGCGTGAGCCAGGGGCAAGGCCGAAGCGTATTCTTCATACGTGAGGGTTTGCCCCTGGTGAAGCAACGCAGTCCAGCCCGGATTCTCAGTCGATTGCATATTTGAAGTAGGCGGCGCAGCTGCCTTCAGTGGACACCATGCACGGCCCAACCGGGCTGGCCGGGGTGCAGGCCTTCTTGAACAATGGGCACTGGTCCGGGCGGAGGATCCCCTTGAGCACTTGGCCGCAGCGACATCCCGCCAGGGGCGGGGCTTCCGTGAGCTCCACCCCGAGGACCTCCATGGCGTCGTACTTTCGCCAGTCGTGCCTGAGACGGAGGCCGCTTCCCGGGATGGACCCGATGCCCCGCCACAATGCGTCCGCAGGCTCGAACACCTCGTACATGATCTCCAGGGCCTTGGGGTTGCCCTCTTCCCCGACCACCCGCGTGTACCCGTTGACCACCTCGGGCTTGCCCTGGTTGCGCTGGCGGATCATGGTCAGGATGGACTGGAGAATGTCCAGGGGCTCGAACCCGCTGACCACCCCGGGGACACCGTGTTGGGTAGCCAGGAACTCATAGGGTTTGACCCCGATGACCGCAGAGACGTGTCCCGGGAGCAGGAAGGCCTGCACCTTGATCTCGGGATCCAGGATCAGGGCCTCCAGGGCCGGGGGCACGAGCTTGTGGAAGCAGAGCACGCAAAAGTTGTCCAGCCCCTGGGCCCGGGCCATCTTGACGGTGGCGGCGATGGTCGGGGCAGTGGTCTCAAAGCCCACACCCAGGAACACGACCGTGCGCTCCGGGTTGTCTTTGGCCAGCCGCAGCGCATCCATGGGCGAGTAGACCACCCGGATACCGGCACCCTCTGCCTGGGCGGACTTGAGGGATCTGCCCCGGGGGCCGGGCACCCGCATCAGATCCCCGAAGGTGGCCAGGATGACCTCCGGCCGGGAAGCCACGTCAAGAAAGGCTGCCACCTCGCTCTCGTGGGTCACGCAGACGGGGCAGCCCGGCCCGGACACGTGGACAACCTCGGGGGGCAGCAGGGAGCGGAGCCCGCTGTGAAAGATGGCCACGGTGTGCGTCCCGCAGACCTCCATGAACCTGAGCCCCTCACTGCCGATCTCGCTCCTGATCTGCTCCAGGACCGTTGCGCACAGCTCCGGGTTCTTGAAACCCTCCAACAGCTTCAAGGTCTTCTCCTCTGCTTGAAAAACAGGGTCGGTTTTGAAAAACACGAGGTGGCAGACTAGGCTCTCCAGGTCCCGGCGTCAATCCAGCCCAGCCCCCATGCCGGCGCGTTTTGCCTTTTGTTGGTGCTGCTGGTATATGTTGCCCCGGTATCAACGCCATGGTCGGTCACTGCCGACCGCAACCCCTCCCCATCCCGGCAAAGGCGCACCCTGCATGGTCGTCGAAGAATCCCTGCTCCCCCCTCCCTTTCCGGGCCGTCAACACGGCCTTGTGCCTTCGGATGCCCAGTGCCTGGAGTGGATGCACGCAGCGGGCATGGAAGCCCACATCCGGGCACACAGCTCCCTGGTCGCCGTGGTGGCCGAAACCATTGCCGCACTGGCGTTTGAAAAAGGGTTCAACGTGGATGTTCAGGCAGTTCGCGCTTCCGCACTGCTGCACGACATTGCCAAGCCCCATACCATCGCATACGGGGGAAACCACTGTCAGATCGGCGGGGCCTGGGTGCAGCACAAAACAGGGAACCCCGCCATTGCCCAGGGCGTCATCCACCACGTCTGCTGGCCCGGCCCTCTTGACGTACGCGCCTACACCCTTGTCCTGGCCGTGATATATGGGGACAAGCGGGTCAGGCACGAAACCATCGTTTCCCTGGAAGAACGGTTCCAGGACCTGCTCGAGCGCTACGGGACCACTAAGGACAGAAAAACCCTGATCCAACGAGCCTATGATCAGACCCGGGCCATTGAACAGGCCTTCAACCGGGCCCTGGAGGTCAACCTGCATGCATATCCTTTTGATCGCGGGCGGATGGTCGAATGAACGGGAGGTGTCCCTGGCCGGAGCGAGGTCCATCCGCCACGCCCTGGACGAGCTGGGCCACGAGGTGACCGTTGTCGACCCTGCGGAAGACCTGCACCGGTTGATCGATCTGGCCGGGAGCAGCGACTTCGCCTTTATCAACCTCCATGGCGCGCCCGGAGAGGACGGCCTCATCCAGGCGGTACTGGATGCTGTTGGTTGCCCCTACCAGGGTTCCGGGCCGGCCGGGTCGATGCTGGCCCTGAACAAGGCCATGGCCAAGGAGCTCTTCACCCTGGCCGGCATTCCCACTCCCCGGTGGGAGTTCCTGCCGCACCACCCAGGAGATCGGTGGGTGTGCAGCCTTGATTTTCCCCTGTTTGTCAAGCCCAACCAGGGAGGATCGAGCCTGGGCATGTCCATGGCCCGGGACGAGGCCGAGCTCGACCAGGCCATGTCGAAAATTTTTGCCTCCGGGCAGGAGGTCCTGCTGGAGGAGCTTATCCAGGGACAGGAGCTGACCTGTGCCGTCCTGGGCCAGGAGGCCCTGCCGCCCATCCTGATCCGCCCCCCCGAGTCTGCGCCCTACTTTGACTACCACGCCAAGTACACCCCCCGGGCCTGCGAGGAGATCTGCCCCGCCCCGGTCAACCCCGACATAGTCAGGAAAATACGCGAGCTTTCCCTGCGCGCCCACTCCTGTCTCGGCCTCAAGGGCTACAGCCGGGCGGATTTCATGTGCAGCAAAAACAAGCTGTACATCCTTGAGGTCAACACCTTGCCCGGCATGACCCAGACCAGCCTGCTCCCACTGGCCGGGCGCACAGCCGGTTACTCCTTTGCCGAACTCGTGTCCCGTCTGATCCAGCTCGGAATGGACTCCTGATGCCAGAAGGACGTGAAATGCCGCGCACGGGTTCGCCGCATTCATCCTCGAGCCACCCCGGCAACGGGCCATGGTTCTGGATGTACGAGGGACTCTGGCGGGCGGCCCTGCCCCTGCTGGGACTTTCGCCCAGGCTGAGGCAGGGCTGGGGGCAGCGGCTGCTTAGGCACCCCCCGGGGCCGGCCGAGGTCTGGATCCAGGCCGCATCCGGCGGCGAAGCCTTCCTGGCCCGGGAAATCATCTCCCAGCTGAACCCCCAAAGGCCCCTGAACCTTCTGACCACCACCTGCACCGACCAGGGCATGGAGATCCTGTCAGGCTCAGACCCTGGCGGGCCCATCCACCTGCAGCGGGCCTACTTTCCCTTTGACGCCCCGCGGCTCATGCAGCAGGCCCTGGACAGGGTCCGGCCCAAGGTGGTGGTGCTGCTGGAGACAGAGCTCTGGCCGGGCCTGCTCCAGGCCTGCGCCGGGCGCGGCATCACGGTGCTGCTGCTCAACGCCAGGCTGAGCAGGCGCAGCCTGGCGGGCTACCTGGCCCTGCCCCTGCCCTGGAGAAAAACCTCCCCGCGCGCCATCCTGGCCGTCTCGGACCGTGACGCAGCGCGCTACCGCCTGCTCTTCGGGCCCAACGTCGTCAGCAGGATGCCCAACATCAAGTTCGACCGCTGCCTCTCCCTGCGACCCATTCACTATGTGGACAACCCCCTGTCCGGGCTGATTCGACCCGGGGCACCCTTTGTGGTGCTCGGTTCTGTCCGGCAACAGGAGGAGCAGGCCGTGGCACGGGTCGTGAAAGAGCTGCTTTGCAAGCGCCCGGCCACCCTCCTTGGCCTGTTCCCCCGGCACATGCACAGGCTGGAGGCCTGGAAGCAGATCCTGAAACACTACGGATTCCCCTATGTGCTGCGCTCCCGATGTTCAGGACCGGTCCCGGCCGGCACGGTCATCCTCTGGGACACCTTTGGCGAGCTGATCCAGGCCTATGCCCTGGCCAGGGCGGTTTTCGTGGGGGGAAGCCTGGCCCCGCTGGGAGGGCAGAACTTCCTGGAACCTCTGTCCCAGGGGGTGGTGCCGGTCATCGGTCCCTCCTGGTCGAATTTCTCCTGGGTGGGAGCGGACATCTTCGAGCAAGGCTTGGTCCGGCGGGTTCCCGATGCTTCCGGGCTGGCGGACGCCCTCATCGACCAGCTCAAAAAACCAGTGGCCAGGGATCACGTGTTCGCCCTGGCCGCGACCTTTGTCCAGGCCCAGCAGGGCGGCACGGAAACGGCTTGCCAGGCCATTCGCGAGGCTTTATGAAAAACGTGCGCAACCAGCGGAGCCCCCTTGAACGCGAAACATGTGGGAACGGGCTTGCCCGGCTCGTCCTGTGCACTTTTGGTTACTGACCCGGGACCTGGACATGACCTGTGACTGTTACGGCATCATCCCGGCCAGGTTCGCCTCGACCCGTTTCCCCGGCAAGCCCCTGGCGGACATCCTGGGCCGCCCCATGTTCTGGCATGTCTACCAGCGCAGCCGGCAGTGCCGGGCCCTGAAAGAGGTGGTCCTGGCCACGGACGATCAGCGCATCCACGACCGGGCCGTGGCCCTGGATGTGCCCGTGCTCATGACCGCCACCGGCCACCAGAGCGGCACGGACCGCGTCCTTGAGGCCGCCCGCCTGCTCGGTCTTTCCAGGGACAGCGTGGTGGTCAACATCCAGGGCGACGAGCCCGCCCTGGAACCGGCCATGCTCGACCAGCTGCTGGCCCCTTTTCAGCAGGACCAGGAGCTTCAGGTGGCAACCCTGGCCCGGGAGATCAACGCCCTGGAGGCAGGCGACCCCAACCGGGTCAAGGTGGTTTTGAGCGGGCAGGGGCGCGCTTTGTATTTCTCGCGGGCCGTGATACCGTTTGCCCGCAACGCAGAGGACATCACCTACTGGGGGCACATCGGGCTGTATGCCTTCAGGTTCAGGACCCTGGAGCGCTTTGCCGCCCTCGGCCCCAGCCCTTTGGAACAGGTCGAGCAGCTCGAGCAGCTGCGACTTCTGGAGGCAGGCATCCCCATCCTGGTCGTGCCCACCCGCCATCAGAGCATCGGGGTGGACCGGCCCGAGGACCTGCCGCGTATCGTGGAACGACTCAAGGAGCAGAACTGATGCACGCCATACTCGCCCTCGAAGACGGCACCTGGTTCGAGGGCAGGACCTTCACGGGATCCGGCCAGGCCGGCGGAGAGGTCATTTTCAACACCGGCATGACCGGGTACCAGGAGGTGCTGACCGACCCGTCCTACCGCAAACAGATGGTCTGCATGACCTACCCGCATATCGGCAACTACGGCGTCAACCTCGACGATGTCGAGTCTGACCGGGTCCAGGTGGCCGCCTTCATCGTCAAGGAGTGCTGCGAAACCCCGTCGAACTGGTCGGCCACCGAGTCCCTGCCCAACTACCTCAGCCGCCACGGCGTGCTGGGCATCGAGGGCATCGACACCCGGGCCCTGACCAGGCACATCCGGCTGCACGGCGCCATGCGCGGCTATATCACCACCGAGGAGCGCGACCCCGCCGCTGTCGTGGACCTGGCCAGGTCCATCCCCCCCATGGAAGGGCTCAACCTGGTGGACGAGGTGACCTGCAAACAGCCCTATGCCTGGAAGGATGGAAAGCCCCTCCCCGTTACCCTTGAGGACGGGCTCTATCGCTGGCCGGGCCCGGGCATCCGGGTGGTCTGCTTTGACTACGGCATCAAGTGGAACATCCTGCGCCTGCTCACCGCCGGCGGGTTCGACGTGCTCGCCGTGCCCTCCTGGTTCACCGCAGACCAGGTGGACAAGCTGGCCCCCCAGGCCGTCTTCCTGTCCAACGGCCCCGGGGACCCCGCCGCCCTGCCCGAGATCGTGCAGGTGGCCT
>CAZUBS010000122.1:0-6165 GCA_964618595.1 uncultured Desulfohalobiaceae bacterium | reverse complement strand
CAACGACAGGCGGCTGGGGCTGGTGGTGGACTCCCTGCTGGAGCGCCAGGAGGTGGTCATCAAGTCCATGGGCAATTACCTGGGCAACCTGCAGGGCATCTCAGGGGCCACGATCATGGGCGACGGCAGCGTGGTCCTGATCCTGGACCCCGGCGAGATCTTCCTGCTCAGCACCACCCGGGCCGCGGTTTCGGCCTGAGAAATCCACTTTTTACAAGCCCGCGAGGGGTCCCAGCTGGGCGTGGGTCAGCAGCCCGGTGCCGGCCAGGAGGCAGCAGGCGGCAAGGACCATCCTGGCCTTGAGGCGCATGGGGTGCTGGTTGCGCAGGATGGTCAGGCACAGCCCGGAGACGGCGAGCAGCAGCACGACACCCAGCCCCAGCGGAACGATCAGGGAGGGGGTTTCGAGAAGCCCGGTCAGCGGCCGCGGAAAGGTACTTGCGATCAGGGCGGCGGTACCAGCCAGGACCAGGGGGCAGGCCGTGCCCCAGGCCGCGGCCCGTGAAACCGCCCAGCGGTAATAGTCGCGCCCGAAGTCGTCCCGGGTGCGGCGGGTCAGCAGATAGACCATGCCCAGCACGCCCCCGGAGCCAGGCGCCAGAAGGGCGAGCTGGGCCAGGACGAAGAGGGGTGCCGTGGAAAGCAGCGTCCCTGGGAAGGCCGTGCCCTGTCCGGTGACGATGACCGGCATCAGGAGGAGCAGCCGGGTCCCCGAAAGAACGCATCCCGCCATGGCGGCCAGGGCCATGGCCGCGACCAGCAGGCGCAGCACCCTGATCCTGCGCAGGGCCATGAAGGACAGCACGTAGATGGCCAGGGTGATGCATGCCGTGGCCCCCAGGAGCGCCGGAAGAGCCAGGATGTCCTGGGGCGCGGCCGGGTCGTGACCCCGGGCCCGCAGCACGATGACCCACCAGGCGGCAAAAACGATCAGCACCACACTGCCGCTCACCAGCCCGAGACGGGCCATGTGTTGGGATAATTTTTCGGCAAAGGCCTTGCGGGCAGCCCAGGCGTGGATCTCGCTGACAAGGGCCGTCAGGGAAGACCCCAGGGCGGTGGCGGCGCAAAGCCCGAGCAGGGCCAGGGCAAAAGCATTCAGGGCAGGCTCCGGATAGGGCATGGGGCCACTCCTTTCAGTCAGTCCCGCTCTTTTGCATCGGCACAATCGTGAAAAAACCGGCGGGCACGTGCAGGAACCGCGGCTTTACTGCCGCAATTTTTCAACTTAAGCAAGGCAGGAAGCTGGAGCCGGAACCCTCCCGGTTGAAGAGCCAGATCAAACGCACTCTGCAGCGGATGCAAGACCACATGCCCCACACCACGCGCGAAAACGAGTACTGGTCCTGTCTGGCCCTTGTGCACACCCGCGGGCTTGGGCTGCGCACGGTGGGCAGGCTGCTTCGGCACTACGGCTCCGCCGGCCGGGCCGTGGCCGATGTCCGGGCCTGGACCGACCAGGGGCTGGCCAGGCACAAGATGGTCACGGCCTTTGTCGATGAGGGGTGGCGAAAGGCTGCCTCCCGGGAACGCGCATTGGCCATGGAGCAGGACCTGGAGGTGCTGCTGTGGAGCGATCCTGCATATCCTTCCCTGTTGCGGCAGATCCCGGATGCGCCGCCCGTGCTCTATTACCGTGGGGACGTCTCCCTTCTGCAGCGACCAGTGGTGGGCATGGTGGGTGCCAGGGACTGCTCCCGGTACGGGCTGGACATGGCCGGCCGCCTGGCCGCGGGGCTTTCAATGGCCGGGGTGACCATTGCCTCCGGCTTTGCCCAGGGCATCGACCGTCAGGCCCACGCCAGCGCGCTCACCGGCAGCGGGAGCACCATCGGGGTCCTGGGCACGGGGCTGGACCTGGTCTACCCGGCCTCCAACCGCGACCTCTGGGGCCGCATGAGCGAGGCAGGGCTGCTGCTGAGCGAGTTTTCCCCGGGCACCCCGCCCGACGCCCACAACTTCCCCCGCCGCAACCGGATCATCAGCGGGATCTCCCTGGGGGTGGTGGTTGTCCAGGCCGCCTCCAGAAGCGGCAGCCTGATCACGGCCATGCAGGCCCTGGACCAGAACAGGGAGGTCTTTGCCGTGCCCGGCCCCGTTGACAGCCGGCGTCACGACGGATGCCACGAGCTGATCCGGCAGGGGGCGTTCCTGGCCCGCAGCGCCGAGGACGTGCTGGTGGAGCTCGAACCGTTGCTCAAGGCCTGGAGAGATGCAGGCCCGGTCAGGAAGGAAGCCGCGCCAGCTCAGAAAGACACGGGGCTGCCGGGTCTCGAAGACCTGACTTTGGAGCAGCAGCAGGTCGTGGAGGTGCTGCGTGCTGGTGAGTGCCTGCACCTCGATGCCCTGACCCGTTGCATGGGATGGGAGAGCGGGGGCGCGAGCAGGGTCCTGTCGGTGCTGGAGGTCCAGGGGGTAGTCAGGCAGCTGCCCGGGATGTATTATCGACTCGCCTGACCGGAGAGGAAAGCGTTTCAAGGAGAGATTGCATGGCGAAAGTTCCGCTTGGCATGGCCCGGCCGGGGATGGTCCTGGCCAAGCCCGTCTTCAGGGGGGACAGCGGCATGGTGCTCGTGGCCGAGGGGACCGAGCTGACACCCGGTATTCTGGCCACGCTGGAGCGCATGGAGGTGGGGTCCCTGGTGGTCAAGGGGGAGGTCGAGGGTCTGCCCGGCTCCATATCCGTGACGGAGCGGCTGCAACGGCTCGACCACCTCTTTCGAAGCCACGAGGACGACCCCTGGATGGAACAGGTCAAGGGTTTCCTCAAAAGACATTTCCAGGAAAATCTGAGCGGGGCGACAGATGCACCCCCGGCCATTGACAAGGACTGATCCATGGACGACCTGCAGACCGAACGCAAGGGGCAGATCCTGGCGGTCAAGGACCTGCCGACACTGCCCACTGTCCTGGACAAGGTGACCAGGCTGGTGCAGGACCCGGACTCCTCCACCGAGGAGATAGCCAGGGTCATCTCCCGCGACCAGGTGCTCTCGGCCAAGGTGCTCAAGATGGTCAACTCCTCCGTCTATGGGTTCCCCAGGCGCATCAGTACGGTGCAGCACGCCCTGGTGCTGCTCGGGTTCAACGTCATCCGGGGCTTGATCATCAGCTCCTCGGTGTTCGACATCATGGCCCAGAGCATGGTCGGGTTGTGGGACCACAGCGTGGGGGTCGCCGTGGCAAGCAACTGCCTGGCCAAGACCGCGGGCATCGAGGATCCCGAGGAGTATGCCGTGACAGGGCTCTTGCACGACATAGGCAAGGTGGTGGTGGCGGTGCAGCTGCCCGAGTCCAAGCAGGAGATCGATGCCCAGGTCGCCAGCCGGGACCTGAGCTACTACGACGCCGAGAAGGTCGTCCTGGGCTTCTCCCACGACCGCATCAACGCCTGGCTGGCCGATCACTGGAACCTCCCCCTCAATTTGCGTGAGGGACTGGCCTGGCACCACCGCCCCCAGAGCGCCAGGCACTACCCGGGCATGGCCCACGTGGTGCACGTGGCCGATTTCCTGGTCAAAACCCTCGAGGTGGGCAACAGCGGCGACGACCAGGTGCCCTACCTGGAGAAGAACTCCCTCGAGGCCCTGGGGCTGACCCTTCAGGATCTGGCCGGGGTCCTGGACCAGGTCATCGAGGAGGTGGCCGACCTGGAGAGCATGTCGCCGGAGCTGGAAGGGCCGGCAGGGTGAAGCTCGGCTCCCGGCAGCAGCAGTTCATCCTCATCTCCGGGGACTCGGGTCTCACCGAGCTGCTCCTCGGGCTGTGGCCTGGGGAGGAGGTCGACTGGACCGTGTTCGAGCGGGGCAGGGGGGCCATCGCGCGGCTGTTCACCGAGCCGCCCGACCTGTTGATCGTGGACAGCGCCATCCCTGACTTCGAAGCGGCAGGGCTGGTGCGCCTGGTCAAGAGCGAAAACGTCTACCGCCAGGTGCCGGTCCTGATCTGCCTGGAGAACGAGCGCCAGGAGGAGCTCTTCGACTTCGCCAGGGTCGAGGTGGACGACTTTCTGCTTCGCCCAGTCTCCCCTGTGGAGGCCCGGGCCAGGATCACCCTGACCGTGCACCGGGCCGTACGCGAGCTGGATGCCAACCCCCTGACCAAGCTCCCCGGCAACACCTCCATCATCAACCGCATCCAGGACCTCATCGACCGGGGCCTGGACTTTGCCCTGCTCTATGCCGACCTGGACCAATTCAAGTCCTTCAACGACAAGTACGGCTTCTCCCGCGGGGACGAGGTGCTGATGATGTCCGCCCGGGTCATCGTGAACACCATCAGGGCCTTTGTGGGGGCGGACTCCTTTGTCGGGCACGTGGGCGGGGACGATTTCGTGATCATCCTGGAACCGGACAAGGCCGAAGCCGCCTGCCAGCGCATTGTGGAGAGCTTCGACAGCATCGTGCCCCACTTCTACGACCCCGAGGACCGGCGCCGGGGCTTCATCAGCTCCACAGACCGCCGGGGGGTGGTGCGGGAGTTTCCCTTTGTGGCCATCTCCCTGGGCGTTGTCTTCAACGAGGGGGGACGGCTCGAGCACTACGGCCAGGCCTCCCAGATCGCCATGAACATGAAGAAGAAGGCCAAGGAGGTCACTGGCAGCTCCTACGCCCTGGACCGGCGCGATGCCCCGTGACCCGGTCAGGGACTTCCTGGCCTGGCTCGAGGTGGAGAAGGGCTACTCCCCGGCCACTGTCACGGCCTACGGCCGGGACCTGGAGCAGCTGGAGAGCTTTCTGGGGCGTCACGGGCTGAGCCTGAAAAACCCTTCCGCAGTGCAGCGGGCACACCTGCGGGGCTTCCTGGGCGAGATGCACCGCCAGGGGCTGCGCAGGTCCACCATGGCCCGCAAGCTTTCCGCGGCCCGCTCCTTCTTCGGGTACTGCCGCCGCCGCAAGCTGCTCAGCCGGGACCCGAGCGCGGGCACTTCCAACCCGAAGCAGGAGATCCGTCACCCCAGGGCCCTCAATGTCGACCAGGCCCTGTCCCTGATGGAGGCCTCCGTCGAGGCGGGTCCGCGCGGCTGCCGCGACCTGGCCCTGGCCGAGCTGCTCTACGGCTCGGGGCTGCGCATCAGCGAGGCCCTGGGCCTGGACGTGGTGGACATCGACCTGGGCGAGGGCGTGACCCGGGTCCGGGGCAAGGGGGGCAAGGAGCGGATCGCCCTGCTGACCCGGGCGGCCAGGGAGCGGTTGCTGCGCTACCTGGACGTGCGGGGGGCCTTTTCCCCCTCGCCGGGACAGCGGGCCCTGTTTTTGGGCATGCGGGGGGGGGGCCGGCAGCGCCGGGAGGCCAACCGCATCGTGGAAAGGCTCTCCAGCGCCGCGGGCCTGCCCCAGGATGTCAGCCCGCACACCCTGAGGCACAGCTTCGCCACCCACATGCTCGAGTCCGGCGCGGACCTTCGAAGCGTTCAGGAGCTCCTGGGCCACTCCCGGCTCGCAACCACCCAGCGCTACACCCACCTCTCCCTGTCCAGGATCGCCGCGGTCTACGACCAGGCCCACCCGAGGAGCGGGAGGAAGGGAGAGGCGGGCTCGAAGCTGGAAGCTGGCAGCTTGAAGCCAGAAGGGGGGGGGGGGAATTCCCTGCTGGGGGGATCCAAACAAGAAAAAAGAGGAGGCTGGGGGTTAACCGGACCCCTTCCCCATCCCTTTCCTCCCGCCTCGCGGCTTCCGCTCCCCGCTGCCATCAGCGCCCGCGGTGTCACCTACAGCTATCCCAACGCCGAGGAGCGGGCGCTGCGGGACATCGACCTGGAGGTCCGCAAGGGCTCCTCCGTCGCGCTGGTCGGCCCCACCGGCGCCGGCAAGACCACGCTGGTGGACGTGCTGCTGGGCCTGCTGGAGCCGCAGGAGGGCGCGGTGGAGGTGGACGGGGTAGACATCCGCACCAACCTGCGCGGCTGGCAGGACAACATCGGCTACATCCCCCAGGAGATCTATCTGACCGACGACACGGTCCGGCGCAACGTGGCGCTGGGGCTGGAGGGCGATGATATCGAGGGGGAACAGCTCTGGCAGGCGCTGCGGGCGGCGCAGGTTGCCGATCTTGTCGAAAGGTTGCCCGAGGGTGCCGATACGGTGGTGGGTGAACGCGGCGTGCGTGTCTCGGGCGGACAGAAACAGCGAATCGGCATCGCCCGTGCGCTGTATCACAACCCGG
>CAZUBS010000121.1:0-6186 GCA_964618595.1 uncultured Desulfohalobiaceae bacterium | reverse complement strand
TGTCCCTCGGGGGCGCAGTGATACAGGCATCGTGAGGATCTTGCATGTTGCCCTCGTGTTGTGCTGGGCAGAAGCAGGGTTGGTGCCACCAATGGAAGGCTTTAAAATCATAGGGATTACGAAAGAGGACCTCTGTGCTGGTGCACAAAGCGTTGTGCAACGTGCCTATCTTTGGTCCGGGAAGGCGCACCCCATGTGCGGCTTGCAGGCCGTGCGCCCAGGGTGGACGGGTGCGGATCGGTCAGCGGGGGCAGGTCAAGGAAGTGGTGCGGGTGGGCTGCGGGTGGTTCAGGCCGACCTGGCCTTGGCGAGGCGTTCCTTGTGGGGTGGGGCCGGGGCTTTGCCGATCAGCTTTTGCAGGCTGGTGAAGCTCTGCTCCAGGGGGCAGGGCTCGCCCACGGACTGGCACAGGAAGGCGCGGATGGGGTCGATCATGTCCAGGGCCTGGTCGATCTGTGGGTTGCTGCCCCGGGCGTAGGCCCCGATGTTGACCATGTCCTCGACCCGGGAGTAGGTGGCCAGATGGCGGACCAGCTCCTGTCCCGCGCGGAGAACCGGTTCAGGCGTCACGTCGGGGCGCAGGCGGCTGACCGACTTGAGCACGTCGATGGACGGGTAGTGGCCCTGGTCGGCCAGGTCGCGGGAGAGCACGATGTGGCCGTCCAGGATGGAGCGCACCGCGTCGGAGACCGGCTCGTTGAAGTCGTCCCCTTCCACCAGCACGGTGTAGATGCCGGTGATGGAACCTTCCCGCGTCCGCCCGGCCCGTTCCAGGAGCTTGGGCAGGTGAGCGAACACCGTGGGGGTGTACCCCCTGGTGGTGGGAGGCTCACCCGCGGCCAGGCCCACCTCGCGGGCGGCCATGGCGAAACGGGTCACCGAGTCCATCATCAGGATGACGTCGTTGCCCTGGTCGCGGAAGTACTCGGCCATGGCCGTGGCCGCGTAGGCGGCCCGGATGCGCACCAGGGGGGTGTGGTCGGAGGTGGCCACCACCAGCACGGAGCGGGCCATGCCTTCGGGACCCAGGTCTTTTTCGATGAACTCGAGCACCTCCCTGCCCCGCTCCCCCACCAGGCAGATGACGTTGATCTCGGCCCGGGTGTAGCGGGCGATCATGCCCATCAGCGTGGACTTGCCCACCCCGGACCCGGCCATGATCCCCACCCGCTGCCCCTTGCCCAGGGTGAGCATGGAGTTGATGGAGCGGATGCCCACGTCCACGGGCTCGGAGATCCTGGGCCGCTTCAGGGGGTTGATGGGCCGGGCGTACAGGGGGTAGTAGTCCCTGGGAGCGATGTCGCCCTTGTCGTCCAGGGGCTTTCCAAAGGGGTCCACGGTGCGTCCCAGAAAGCGCTTCCCCACCGGGACCAGGGGGGGGGTGCCGGAGTTCCTGATCAGGCTTCCGGGCTTGATGCCGCGCATCTCTCCGTAGGGCATGAACAGCACGGTGCCGTCGCGAAATCCCACCACCTCGGCCACCACGGGGGGTTCCCCGTTTTCTCCACCCTGGATGTGGCAGATCGATCCCAGCGGGGCCTTGATGCCCCGGGCCTCCACCACCAGCCCCACCACCTTGGAGACCTTGCCGAAGCTCTGCACCGGGTTCAGGTCGGCCAGGTAGCGGAGGCTGCCCCTGAGATCCAGGGTCATCAGGTTTCCCCGTCCAGGCTGAGCTTCTCGAGAATGGAGTCCACCGAGGACCAGCGGCCGGTCAGGGAGTTGTCCACCATGCCGTTCTCGCACTCCACCACCACGCCGCCCTGCTCCATGGACGGGTCGGTGCGCACCCTGCAGTTGGCCAGGGCGGGGTGCTTGCCCGCGGCAGCGGCCAGGAGGTCCTGGAGCACCTCCTTGTCGTCGGGGTGGCAGGCCATGTGCAGCTTGCGCTGACTGTCCACCAGGAGCAGGGCCTCGTCCATGAGGCCTGCCAGACATTCCTGACGCCGCTGGGTGAGCTCCAGCTTGATGGTCTTTTCCACGGCCAGCCGGGTCAGAGAGACCAGGTCGCTGCGAAAGGCCGTAAGGATTTTTTCCTTTTCCCTGTCCAGGGAGTGCACGAGCTGCTCGATGCGCCGCTCCTGATCCTGGCGTCCCTGCTGCATTCCGGCAACGTACCCTTCGTCCCGGGCCTTTCTGCGCAGGGTCTGGGCTTCCTGCAGGGCCTGGGAGATGATCTCCTTGGCCACGGACCTGGCCTTGTCGCGGACCCGGTCCAGGAAGATGTCTTCTGCGGCCTGACTGTGCCCGGAGTTTCCATTGCGGGGAACACCGGCATCCGAGTTGCCGTTCATGTTCAGCCCCACCACGATGCGCTCCAGACACTGGCGGTCGTCTTTCTTCAGACTAGACGAGGACATCTCCGCCCCCTTTGGATGTGATCACGATGCGGCCTTCTGCTTCCAGCCGCCGCACTTCCTTGACGATGTTCTGCTGGGCGGCCTCCACGTCGGAGAGCTTGACCGGCCCCATGATCTCCAGGTCTTCGCGGATCATGGTGGCGGCGCGTTCGGAAAGGTTCCCGAAGAAGGTGTCCTTCATCTCTTCGGAAGCTCCCTTGAGGGCCAGGGTCAGGTCCTCGTTGCTGATCTCCTTGAGCAGCTCCCTGATGCCCCTGTCGTCCAGGGTCTTGATATCCTCGAACACGAACATGAGCTGGCGGATGTCCTCGGCCATCTGGGCCGAATCCTCCTCGATCTCGGACAGGATCTCCTCCTCGGTGCTGCGGTCCACGGCGTTGAGGATTTCGGCCACGGCATGGACACCGCCCACCTTGCGGCCTTCCGTGGCCCCCATGGCGATGAGCTGGCTCTGCAGGGCCTTGTCCACCTCCAGGAGCATGTCCTCGGGCACGGTGTCCAGCTTTGCCAGGCGCATGAGCACCTCGGCCCTGACCCCGGTGGGCAGGCTCTGCAGGAGCTGGCTGGCATTGTCCGGGGGCAGGTGGCCGATGATCAGGGCCAGTGTCTGGGGGTGCTCGTTCCTGAGGATCTGGGACAGGATCTTGGGGCTGACCGTCTCCAGCTCCTTGAAGGGCTGGGGGCCGGTGCCCATGTCCAGGGTGTCCAGGACGTACTTGGCGGTGTCCTGGTCCAGGTTCTGGGAGATCATCCGGCGCACCTGGTCAGGCCCCCCGCGCAGCATGCCCTCGCCCGAGGAGATCTGCTTGTTGAACTCCTTGAGCACCTGCTCCACGGTCTCCTTGGGCACGGACTCCATCTCGGCCATGGAGCGGCTGATCCTGGTGATCTCCCGGCGGTCGAGCTGCTTGAAGACCCGGCTGGTGAAGGCTTCGCCCAGGGCCAGCAGCAACACAGCGGTTTTCTGTGCGCCGGTCAGAGTGCTCTCGGCCACGCTCACGCCTCCCCTTCCCGCATCCATTTCTTGATCACGTTCACGGCCGAGTCAGGGTCCTGATCCACAGTCTGGCTGACCCGGTTCTGGATGTTGTCCAGGCGCTTCTTCATGGCCAGGGCGGCCAGGTCTTCCGGCCCCTCGGACTCGGCCAGGGCCAGCCTGGCGGATTCGGAAAGCCCGGCCATGCCAACCCCCCGACCCTGGCTGACCCGCGGCCTGAGCAAGGCCAGGACCAGGGGCCGCACCACCAGAATCAGGAACAGGAGCACGATCAGGGTGTTCAGCAACGGCTTCCAGAACCGGGGCATGGTCTCGGCCATCTGGTCCATGAAGGAGGCCTGCTGAATCGCAGGCGGCGGGCCAAAGGCGATGTTGGAGACCTCGATGGTGTCGTCCCGCACGGAGTCGAACCCAATGGCGCTCTGCACCAGCTGGGTGATGCGCTGCATGTCCTCGTCGCTGCGGGGGACATAGACCGACTCCCCATCCCCGTTGGCCTCGTAGGTGCCGTCCACGATGACCGCTGCGCTGAGCCTGGTAATCCGTCCCACGGAGCCTATGATCTGGTGCTCCTCTTTGTTGATCTCGAAGTTGGTGGTTGCCGAACCGCGGCTTGTCTCCTGGGAGTTGCCCTGCCCGTTGACCGGGGTTTGCCCGCCCACGGCCGGCTCGGGCACCCCCGCAGCCAGGCTGGTGGTCCCTCTGGTGGTCTCCTCGGAGGTCTGCTCGCTGCGCACAACCGCGCTGTCCGGGTCGTAGAGCTCCTTGTGGATGGTGCGGCGGTCGAAGTCCAGGTCGGTGTTCACCTTGGCGATGACCCGGCCGGCACCGATGATGGGGGCGAGCATCTGCTCGATGCGCTGCTCGTACTTGCGCTCGAGCCCGGCCTTGTACTCCAGCTGGGAAGCGCTCATTCCGTCAAGGGAATCCTCCCCGTCTGGCTGATAGAGGAGCGTGCCCATGGTGTCGGCCACGGTGATGGAGTCCCTGTCCAGGCCTTCCACCCCCGAGGCCACCAGGTTGACCACGGACTGGACCTGCTTGGAGGAGAGTTCCCTCCCGGGGCGCAGCTCGAGCATGACCGAGGCCGAGGGCGGGAGCTGCTCCTCGATGAACAGGCTCCTGTCGGGCAGGACCAGATGCACCCTGGCGCTTTCCACCGCGGGGATCTGGGAGATGGTGCGTGACAGCTCCCCCTGAAGGGCCCGCTGGTAGTTGATCTGCTGCACAAAGTCGGTCTGGCCGATCTTGCTTTCGTCGAAGATCTCAAAGCCGATGCCCTGGCCGTGCAGCATGCCCTCGCCGGCCACCTTGAGGCGCATATCGTAGACCTGTTCGGCCGGAACCAGGATGGTTCCCCCCCCATCCCTGAGCTTGTAGCTGACATTGTTCTTGTCCAGGGTCTGCACCACCCGGGAGGCGTCCTCGGAGTAGAGGTTGGCGTACAGGACCTGGTACTCGGTGACGTTGAGCCAGGTCACCAGGAGAAAAAAGGCCACCAGCACGGAGGCCAGGAGCCCGCCGATGAGTACCCGCTGGGCCAGGCTGGAGCGGCTCCAGAGATCGGTTGCGCGGTCAGTGGCAGAGTTCAGCAAGCCGGCCATTGGTTATCCTCCACAAAATACATGATGACGCATGGGTAGCGAAAGGGGCAAGGCCGCCTAGAAGGGCATCCGCATCAGCTCGCGGTAGGCCTCGAGCACCTTGTTGCGCACGGCCGTGGTCATGGACATGGCTATGCCCGACTTCTGCAGGGTGATCATCAGCTCGTGCACGTTCTCGGATTTGCCCGAGGCGATGTCCTCGATCATGGAAGCCTTCTGCAGCGAGAGGTCGTTGACCTGCCGCAGCGACTTGCCCAGAGTTTCGGTGAAGCCCTGGGTACCCGCTTCCTGGCTGCGGCCGGACTTGTCCTGATCCAGGTCACGGGCCGTGTTCAGTGCGCTCGTGTAGGCCTTGAGCGCCAGGGGTGAAATGGCCATGCGTTCTCCTCCCTGTTAGCGGCCGAGCTCCAGGGCCTTGTTGAACATTGACTTGATGGAGGTGATGCTGGCCACGTTGGCCTCGTAGGAGCGGATGGCGGTGATCATGTTGGCCATCTCCTCCATGGCGTTGATGTCCGGGTAGCTGACGTATCCCTCGGCGTCGGCATCGGGGTGGCCGGGGTCATAGACCTGCTTGAGCGGGCGGTTGTCGGTGACCACGCCCGCCACCTTGACGCCGTGGACCTCCCGGTCCAGGGCGGACTGCATGGCCCTGGAAAAGGGTGATTCCACGGGCGAGGAGCGAAAGACGCAGCTCTTGCGGCGGTAGGCACCGCCTTCAGGGGTCCGGGTGGTGTTGACGTTGGCCATGTTCATGGAGATCACGTTCAGGTGCGTGCGCTCGGCGCTGAGGCCCGAGGCGGCGATGTCCAGAGCGGTCAGGAAATCCATCAGCGTGCTCCTTGGGTGATGATGTCCTTCATGCCCGTGAAGTTGTTGTGCAGGATGGTGGACACGGCATTGTAGAGCATGGTGTTCTTGGCCATGGCGGCCATTTCCTTGTCCAGGTCGACGGAGTCAAGGCCCTGGACCAGGCGGGCAGCCGGCTCGTGCACCACCAGGGAACCCTGTGCTCCCGGGGAAAAGGCCACGGGCATGTGACGGGGGTTGGTCCTGGTCATCCGTTCCGGGCCGTTGTTGTCCAGAGCGGCTTGCAGCTGGTCCTCGAACTCGAGCCGCTTGGCCTGGTACCCAGGGGTCGTGATGTTGGCCAGGTTGGAGGCGACGACATTTTGACGTTCCAGCCTGAAGTCCATGGCCTTGGCCGCTACGGCCAGGTGGTCGG
>CAZUBS010000120.1:0-6235 GCA_964618595.1 uncultured Desulfohalobiaceae bacterium | reverse complement strand
TACATCCTGGTCAGGGTGGCCTTCCACAGGGCCAAGCCCTGGCTGCCCCTGTTCAGGACCATCAGGCAAAGGATTCAAGAGAACGAGAACCCCGAACGGATGCTCTCCTTTGTGGATCTGATGGGTGAAAAGAAGGAAGAAGCTCGAAGCTTGAAGCTGGAAGCTTGAAGCAAGGCAGAGGATGAAAAGCGAAGGAAGAAGCTCGAAGCTTGAAGCTGGAAGTGGTCGTCCCAGCGCAGGAGGACGAACCTGCAGCGGCTGGATCTTCAGGAGTGGATGGCTGTTTTCAGCTCTTCGAGTTTGCTTGGCCCCAGCACCACATAGCGGCTGCCCGTGTCCAGGCAGAGGGCCCGGTTCCGGTTGGCCAGGACCACCGCTTCCCTGCCGTTTTCCGTTTTGAACATCCCGCTTCTGTAGGATCCGAACTTCATGCCCTTGGTGGGCTTTTTCTCAAGCCCCAGGTCGTTGTCCCTGCCAAGGCCGACTTCGAAGGAACGGTGCACCGAGGCAAAGGGCACGGCGGTCTCGACAAAGGGCGGGGCGTGGATGAGCAGCCCTTCCTCCGTCACCTCGATGCGGGCCCGCCCGGGGTTGAGGATGAGCATGTACCAGTAGAGGAGGCCGATGGGCACGGCCACGGCCAGGATGCAGATGCCCGTCCACAGGAAGCCCGACCTGAAGGACCAGGCCGTGGCTCCGGCCACCAGGAACACGGCTGCGTAATAGGCGAGGATCAGCAGGGGGCTTGCCGGGACCCGAAAGCTCTCGTTCATCTCTTCTCTCAGCGTGAAAAGGTTTCAAACCAGTCGGGGCAGGGTGTACCATGTCTCCCTGTCCGCGCCAATGCCTGGGCAGGGCCGGACCTTTTCAGAAGGGGCTCTTTCCAGTACTAATCTCCATGGGCAAAAGAAACATAGCGTCGGCATACCGCCCGGCCGGATGTGTGCCGCAAACAAGGTCCGCCCTGGGGAATATGAACGCACGAGTGCTGCTGTGGATGGTCTTGGGCCTGCTGCTCCTCCCTGCAGGGTGCGGTGACGGTGAAGAAGTGGTGGTCGTGGACATGGACAGGCGGGAGGAGATCGTCCTGCCGAGCCCGGACCATGCCGTGACCTATGCCTACCTGCCCCAGTACTCCCACACCACATCATTCGAGCGGCACAGGCTGCTGATAGAGTACCTGCGTAAGACCACGGGCATCCCCCTGCGCCAAGTCTTCCCCGACACCTTCGAGGAGCACGTGCGCATGGTGGAGCGCGGGGAGATCGACATCTCCTATTCCAACCCCTTCATCTACATCCGCATGGCCGACATGGGAGCACGGGCTTTTGCCAAGGGCGGGGAGCAGGCTGGGAAGCCCACCTTCCGGGGGCAGATCATCTGCCGGGCGGACAACCGGCAGATAAGGACGCTTCAGGATTGCACGGGCAAGCGGTGGATGGCTGTGGACCCGTCCTCGGCAGGGGGGTACCTCTTCCCCCTGGGGCATTTCGTTGAGAATGGCATCACCAGGGAGGACTTCGCCGAGATCGCCTTTGCACCGGGCCCGGGGGGCAAGCAGGAGAAAGTGGTTCTGGCCGTGTATGCAGGCACCTATGATGTGGGTTCGATCCGGGAAGGGACCCTGGAGCTGCTTCGGGGCAGGATCGACCTGGACCAGATCCGGATCCTGGCCGAGAGCCGCCCCTATCCCGGCTGGGTCTTCGCGGCCAGGCAGGGCCTGGACCCGACCATCGAGGAGCGCCTGGCCACGGCCATGTTCGCCCTCGACCCGGAGCTCAAGCTCGATTCCGAGATCCTCAACAGGATGAACGTCCAGGATATCATCCCGGCCGCGGACCAGGACTACGACCTGGTCCGGGATCTGGCCTCCCGCCTGGGCACGTTCATCATCCAGGATTGAAGGGGCACGGCGTGCGTTTCCTGAAGCGGCTGCGGTTCAGCACCAAGATCGGGTTCGGCACGTCCTGCATCGTGGTGGTGGTGGCCGTGCTCCTGGCGGCCACTGTGGGCGACATGGCCTCGGACGCCCTGATCCGCGAGAACAACAAGCGGGGCCAGGCCCTGGTGGAGAACCTGGCTGTGCGGGCGGTGGACCCCCTGCTGGCGGACGACCTGCTCCGGCTCAGAAACATGATCGACGAGGTCAAGCGCATCAGCAGGGACGTGGTCTACGCCTTTGTCCTTGACCAGCGGGGCCTGGTCCTGGTGCACACCTTTCAGAGCGGCTTCCCGGTGGAGCTGATCCAGGCCAATGTGGTGCGGCAGCAGGGCGGGCACCAGGTGCAGCTCATCAAGGCGGACAAGGAGTTCATTTACGACTTCGCCGCCCCGGTCGAAGTGGGCGGCACCCGGATAGGGGCGGTTCGGCTGGGGATTTCCAAGCGGGTCATCCAGTCCGTGGTCAACCAGCTCATGATGGCGGTGGCTGCGGTGGCGGCAGGCTCCCTGGTGGTGGCTGTTTTTGCCAGCACGCTCTTTGCCAGGAGGATTTCCTCCAGGATCAACGAGCTCAAGGAGCATGCCCAGGAGATCGTCCACGGCAACCTGGACATCCAGGCCGGACCGTTCGACGCCACCCCCTGCTGGGAGATCATGGACTGCGGGGAGCAGGAGTGCCCGGCCTACGGTGATGTCCGGCGGCGCTGCTGGTATCTTCCCGGCACCAGGTGCGTGCACTGCAAGGACGTGGCCTACCCGGACAAGATGGAGGCGTGCAAGAAATGCCCGGTGTACAGGCAGAACGCCGGGGACGAGATCCAGGACCTGGCCGAGACCTTCGACGTCATGGCCGTGACCCTGGACCGGCACATCAGGGAGATCCGCGACGCCGAGCAGGCCCTGCGCAGTCAGCAGCAGCTGATGCGCACCATCCTGGACGTGACCCCTGACCTGATGAGTTTGCTCGACGAGAACCTGGTCTACCGCTCCCCAAACAAGGCCTTTGCCCGCTCGGTCGGCCACAGCGTCGAGGAGGTGGTGGGCAAGACCGACTACGACCTCTTTCCAGCGGACGTTGCCGACGAGCGGGTGCGCAAGAACCGCGAGGTGCTGGAAACCGGAAAGAGGGCGGAGATGGAGAGCCGGCGCGAGGGCAAGGAAGGGGAGCGCTGGTACCACACCGTGATCATCCCGGTCCACGACAGCGAAGGCAACATCAACGGTGTGCTGCGCACCGCCCGGGACGTGACCGAGCTGCGGGTCACCCAGGAGCAGCTCATCCAGGCCCAGAAGATGGAGTCCCTGGGCAAGCTGGCCGGGGGCGTGGCCCATGAGATCAACACCCCGCTCGGGGTCATCCTGGGCTATGCCCAGCTGCTTCAGGACGATGTGCCTCGTGACAGCCAGGTGGCAGAGGACCTCAGGACCATCGAGAAGCAGACCAAGGTGTGCCGGAAGATCGTCTCCGATCTGCTGGGGTTTTCCCGCCAGACCGAGAGCGCCAAGAGCGTCATCTGCCTGAACAACACCGTCATGGAGGCCATCGCCCTGGTCCGGCACACCTTTACCCTGGATCAGGTAGAGATCGACGAGGAGCTGGACGACCGCATGCCGGCCGTCTACGGTGACGCCGACAAGCTCAAGCAGGTCTGGATCAACCTGCTCAACAACGCCAGGGACGCCATGCCGGGCGGGGGCGTGATCCGGGTCCGCACCGAGCTGGATGCGGACCAGGGCAAGGTCAGGGTGCGGGTGGCCGACACAGGCAAAGGCATCAGCCCGGAGGACATGCAGAAGATCTTCGAGCCGTTTTTTTCGACCAAGCCCGTGGGGGAGGGGACAGGGCTCGGTCTGGCCGTTTCCTTCGGGATCATCCAGGAGCACCAGGGAAAGATCTGGGCCAAGAGCCCCCTTCCCGAAGGACTTGATTTCAAACCCGCGAAGGGAGACTCCCCAACGGGCCCCGGGAGCATGTTCGTGGTCGAGCTGCCCCTCGATCACAGCCCGGCCCGCCCAGGGGAGCACCCATCGCACTAGCCGGGAGGTATGTGCATGGCCACGGTGATAGTGCTCGACGACGTCCAGGATGCAGCCACCCTGGTCAAGCGGATCCTGGAACGCAAGGGCCACGCAGTGACCGCCTTTACAGAGGAGGAGGAGGCCCTTGACTTTGCCGGCCAGAATCCCGTGGACCTGGCCATTCTGGACATCAAGTTGAAAAAGATGACCGGCATCGACGTGCTGGAGGAGCTGAAAAAGGTTTCCCCGGAGATCAAGGTCATCATGCTCACCGGCTACCCGACCCTGGAAACGGCCCGCAGGTCGCTCGAGCTCGGGGCCGAAGAGTACTGCGTCAAGCCGATCGACAAGGACGAGCTGGAAGCAAAGGTGGCCAAGGTTTTGGGGCAGGAGTAGCAGGGGTCGGGCGCCATGGCGGTCACCAACCTTTTCAAGCACTGGACCTACAAGGTCTTTGCCCCTGGCACGCTGCTCAGGAAGAAGTACGCCGCCTTCAGGGAGCTGATCAAGTACGACAACCGCAGCCTGGAGCTCATCGCCGACCTGGAGGAGATCTCCTACGGCAGCGAGCTCGTGGACTACGCCAGGGTCCCCTGGCTGGCCTCCCGCCTGTCCGAGTCCGTGTCCAGGCTCATCCAGGCCCTCATGGACATGGAGCCGGTCCGGTACGGCGACCTGCCCGAGTACGCCCGCAAGATCGACTTCTACGTCCGCATGGGCCTGGACCTGCCCCAGCCGCAAGTCGAGCCGCCCTACCTGCTCGATCTCAGGGAGTGCGCGGGCAGGGAGGATCTGTGCGGGGGCAAGGCCGCAAACCTGGCCGTGGTCGCTTCGGACATGGGCCTGTCCGTTCCCCCGGCCCGGGTCGTCACGACATCGGCCTGGGGCTACTTCCTGGAAAGCAACGGACTGGTGGAGACAGTGCACCGTCACCTGCGCCACGTGACCCTGTCCCGGCCGGAGGACATCGCATCCCATTGCCGCCGGATCCAGGAGGCGGTGCTCGAGGCCGAGGTGCCCGAGGTGGTGGCCGAGGCCCTGTCCGAGGCGGCCGAGGCGCTGGCACCATCGAACCAGACCCTGGCCCTTCGCTCCTCAGCGGTTTCCGAGGACGGCGAGGTCTCCTTTGCCGGCCAGTTCGCGAGCGAGCTCGACGTGCCGCGGGACGGGGTGCTTGCAGCCTACCGCCGGGTCCTGGCCAGCAAGTACTCGCCCAGGGCCGTGACCTACCGTATCCTCAACGGGCTGGCCGACGAGGACGTGCCCATGGCCGTATTGATGATGCCCATGGTGGATGCCGAGTCGGCCGGGGTGATGTACACCCGTGACCCGGACCGGGCCGGGGGCTCCGAGAGCAGCTCCGGCCGTCTGGCCCTGTACGCCGTGCACGGGCAGGGCAGGAACCTGGTCGAGGGCGGGCTGACCCCGGAGGTCTACCGGTTCACCAGGTCCGAGGATCCGGAGCTGACCGGGCGGGAATGGTCCGAGGACTCCCTGGGGCTGGCCCTGGACACTGCCAGACACCTGGCGCGGCTGGGCATGAAGCTGGAAAAAGTGTTCGGCAGCCCCCAGGATGTGGAGTGGGCGGTCGACAGGAAGCAGCGGCTCTTTCTGCTCCAGAGCAGGCCCATCGCCAGCATAAAGGCTGATGAGCAGGATGACGAAGGTGCGGCATTTTCCATGGACGAGGATGCCGAGGTCCTGGCCGAAGGGCTGACCAGGATCTCCTCGGGCATTGGCTGCGGCCCCTACCACGTGGCCGAGTCAGTGGTCGACGCATCCAAGGTGCCCGAGGGCGCCGTCCTGGCCGTGGCCACCCTGAGCCCGGCCCTGGTCCGGGTGGTGGGGCATGTTGCCGCAGTGGTCAGCCGGGCGGGCAGCCGGGGCAGCCACTTCGCTTCGGTGTCCCGGGAGTTCGGGTTGCCGGTGGTGGTCGGGGAGGAGCTCGACCTGGAAGGGCTTACGCAGGGGCGGGTGGTCACGGTTGATGCAGATCAGGGACGGGTTCTGGCCGGCTGCCCCGAAGGCCTGGACAAGCTCAAGAAAAAAAAATCCCGCGGCAGGGTCCCGGAACGCCTTGCCGGGGTCATGGAGCGCATTTCCTCCCTGAACCTGACCGACCCGGACTCCCCCGACTTCAGCCCGGAAAAGGCCAGATCCTTCCACGACCTGGTGCGTTTTTGCCACGAAAAAGGCGTGGCGGCCATGTTCTCCCTGGTGGACAAGGGGGGCAAGGGTTTGTCCGGTGCCAAGAAGCTGAAGAGCGACCTGCCCC
>CAZUBS010000119.1:0-6257 GCA_964618595.1 uncultured Desulfohalobiaceae bacterium | reverse complement strand
CGGAAGCTTACCCTGGCCGCGGACCAGTTCCTCGTGCAGGGGCAGGACGGAGACGGCACTATCATTGCCGGGTACCCCTGGTTCGAGGACTGGGGGCGCGACACCATGATCTCCCTGCCCGGCTTAGCCCTGGCCACGAGACGACACCGGGAGGCGCGTCAGATCCTGGAGACGTGGGCGGCAAGGGTGAGCCGGGGGATGCTGCCGAACCGCCTCCCCGAGGCCGGCCAGGAACCGGAATACAACACGGCAGACGCCTCGCTGTGGTTTTTCGTGGCGGCTTACCGCTATCTGAAGCATTCCGGGGACAGTGACTTTGTCCTGACCTGGCTTCTGCCGGTGATGCGCGACATCCTGCTCTGGCATGAGCGTGGAACCCGCTACAACATCCACATGGATACGGATGGGCTCCTCTCAGCCGGGGGGCCGGGCCTGCAGCTGACCTGGATGGATGCCAGGGTCGGGGACAAGGTGGTCACTCCCAGGAGCGGCAAGGCAGTGGAGATCAACGCCCTCTGGTACAACGCGCTGCGCATCCAGGCCCGCGTCCTGGGCATGTCAGGGGACGGTCCGGCGGCCCGGGCCTGCAGGCGGCTGGCCGCCGGCGTGAAAAAGCGTTTCAACGAGGTCTTTTGGTGCGGGGAGGCGAGTCATCTCTATGATTGCATCCACGGGGAGAACATGGACATGACCCTTCGGCCCAACCAGGTCTTCGCTCTGAGCCTGCCGTTCCCCCTCGTGTCGGGCACACGGGCGGAGCAGGTGCTCGGGGTCCTGGAGGGGAGGCTTCTGACCCCCTTTGGGCTGCGCACTCTGGACCCGATTCATCCCGACTACCACGCCCGCTACCAGGGCGGACAGGACCAGCGAGACACGGCCTACCACCAGGGGACGGTCTGGCCCTGGCTGCTGGGGTCCTACATCGATGCCCTGGTGCGGGTGCGCGGGGAAGCCGGGAAACGACAGGCCGGGCCATTGCTGGCGTCCCTGGACGGCCACCTCGGTCAGGCAGGGGTGGGGAGTGTTTCGGAGATCTTCGATGCCGAGCCGCCCCGCGAGCCGCGGGGGTGCATTGCCCAGGCCTGGAGCGTGGCCGAGCTGCTGCGGGTTTGCATGGAGCATGGACTTGGGTAGAGAATGGTGGTGTATACCCCAGAAAGCGATCAAAAAGGACCCATGGAAAATTTCAGCGCTATTCACGACCACATGGTTGCGTCGAACTGGCTGACCGATGTCCGGGAGGTCAGGTTTCTGGCCGCGGGCGAGTACAATGCCAACTACCATGTGCGGGCGGGCAGCGGGGAGTATGTGCTGCGTGTCAACCACGGCAGCCAGCTGGGGCTTGGCAGCGGGCAGATCGAGTACGAGTTTGCCGTGCTCACGGCCGTGGCCCCGTCCGGCGTGACGCCACGACCCTACCAGGTGGACCCGCGTCCCGAGCTCCTGCCCGGCGGGGCCCTGCTCATGGAATACCTTCCCGGGCGGCCCCTGGACTATGCCCGCGATCTTACGGCTGCGGCGCGCATCTTTGCCCGGGTCCACGCATTGCCGCCCGGGCAGGGGCTGTTACGCCAGGAAAAGGCCGTGCTGGACATCGCCTCGGAGAGCGAGGGGCTCCTGAACCGTTTTCCCGACCACCCCATGCCCGCCCTGCGGGACAGGTTGCTGGCCTACCGGGACGAGGTGGTGGAGCTGTACGAGCAGAACAGGGAGTTTTTCACGGCCGAGCCCCTGGTCATGGTCAACACCGAGGTCAACTCGGGCAACTTCCTCATCGGTGATGGAAACGGCAGGGGGAACTACCTGGTGGACTGGGAAAAGGCCGTGGTCTCCACCCGGTACCAGGACCTGGGCCACTTCCTGGTGCCCACGACCACCTTGTGGAAGACAAGCACGCGGCTGACCAGGGGGCAGCGCCGGGAGTTCCTCGCTGCCTACCGCCGGGAGCTCAGCGCCCTGGGGGCTGCGGTCCCGGACATGGACGCCCTTGACAGGGGCAGCTCCCTGCTGGAGCGGACCATCCTGCTGCGGGCCCTGTCCTGGTGCTTCATGGCCTACTACGAGTACACCCGCACCGAGCGGGCCATCCGCAACGAAGACACCTTTGCCACCATCAGAAACTACCTGGGCAGCGCGGAATGTTTTTTAGCCTAGAGCGGATCAGCAAGTCCTTTGCCGGCAAGCACGTGCTGCACGAGGTCTCCATCGAGGTGGAGGCGGGCGAGCTGGTGTCCATTGTCGGACCCTCCGGGGTGGGCAAGACCACGCTCCTGGCCATCATCTCGGGCATGGAACAGCCCGACTCGGGCCGGGTGCGCTTCGCCACGGCACCGAACCGGCGAAACCCTGTCATCCTTGTCTTCCAGGACTACCTGCTCTTCCCGCACATGACGGTGCTTAGCAACGTGGCCTTCGGGCTCAAGGCCCGCCGGATCGGCAGGAAGGAGCGGGCGCGGCGCAGCCTGCGCATGCTCGAGTTCTTCGGCCTGGCGGACAAAGCGGGAAGCTACCCGGCCGAGCTGTCCGCCGGCCAGAAGCAGCGCGCGGCCATTGCCAGGGCCATGGTCGTGGAGCCCTCCGTGCTGCTGCTGGACGAGCCATTCGCCAACCTGGACCGCAACCTGAAGATGGACACGGCCCGGTTCATCCGCGAGACCCAGCAATCCTTCGGCACCACCACCCTCAGCGTGACCCACGACCTGGAGGAGGCCTTTGCCATGTCCGACCGCATGGGCATCATGCTGGACGGCCGGCTGGTGCGCCACGGCACTCCCGCGGACATCTACCACCGGCCCGGCAGCCTGGAGGCGGCGCGTTTCCTGGGGTCGGTCAACCGGGTGCCGCCGCAGCTCTACCCTCTGATCTGCCCGGGGTCAGGCAACCCGTCCCATGGGGAAAGCTTCTTTCGGCCCGAGGCGCTTCGGGTCATCCCTGACGGTGAGGGTCCCGGGGTCGTGGCGAACGTGACCTTTGCAGGCCACTACATCATTTACACCGTGCGCCTGGCAGACCACGTCTTCACGGTCTACGCTCAGGGTGCGGGTCTTACCACGGGCGACCGGGTTCGCGTAGAGATCGACCCGGCCCACGAACCCTGTCAGACCATGGAGGTTGTTTGATGACCAGGACCACAGCCCCGGCCCTGTGTGCGATCCTTTGCGCGGCCCTGTTTGTTCTGAACGCCTGCGGCGGTGAAGACCCCGGTGGTGCATCACACCAGGAGCCCCTGGCAGGCATGGGCTTCGAGGAGATCGAAAAGGCGGCACAAGGGACCACGGTGCGTTTTCACATGTGGGGCGGGTGGTCCCATGTCAACGCCTGGATCGACGGTTATGTGGCCGGGGAGCTGGCTGAGGAGCACGGCATCAGGCTGGAGCGGGTGTCCATGGACCCCCCGACCTACTTGAACAAGCTCCTGGCCGAAAAAGCCGCGGGCCGCGACCAGGGCAGCATGGACCTGTTGTGGATCAACGGCGAGAACTTCAAGAAGGCTATGGACGCGGGCCTGCTCTTGGGGCCGTTTGCCGATCGGCTGCCCCATAAAAAGGCCTATGTGGACCAGGCCACGGCCTCCCATGACTTCGGCTTCCCCACCAGGGGGTATGAGGCCCCCTACGGCAGGGCCCACTTCGTGTTCGAGCACGACACGGCGCGCACGCCCGAGCCGCCGCGCAGCTTCACGGCCCTCGGGGAGTGGGTGCGGGCCAACCCCGGAAAGTTCACCTACCCCCAGCCGCCCGATTTCACCGGCTCGGCCTTTCTGCGCCAGGCCTTCTACGCCGTGACCGGCGGCCACGAGCAATACATGGCCGGGTTCGACCAGCAACTCTTCGATAAAAACGCCCCGAAGCTGTGGGCCTACCTCAACGGGCTCAAGCCACACCTCTGGCAGGGGGGGCGTTCCTACCCCAGGGACTCAGCGGCCCTGGACACCCTGTTCGCCCGGGGCGAGGTGGACCTGAACATGAGCTACCACCCCCCGCACGCCCAGAACCAGATCCTGGAGGGCAGCTACCCGGACAGCGTGCGCACCTATGTGATGCAGGAAGGGTCCCTGTCCAACGTGCACTTCACGGCCATCCCCTTCAACGCCCCCAACCCGGCCGGGGCCATGGTCGTGGCCAACTTCCTGCTTTCGCCCCAGGCACAGCTCTCCAAGTTCGAGCCCGCAAGCTGGGGGGACTTCCCAGCCATAGAGGTGGACCGCCTGCCTGAGGAGTGGCAACAGCGCTTTGCCGCGGTGGAGCTGGGTCCGGCCACCCTGGCGCCCGAGGTGCTGGCCCAGGCGGCCGTGCCCGAGATCTCCCCGGAGTGGCTGGAGGCCCTGGAGAGCGGCTGGGAGCGGGAGGTGCTCGGGCAGTGATCTCCCGCCGGGAAAGCCTGCCCGGGCCCGGAGCCCTGCAGGCCGTTCCGGTCACCACCGGGGGGCCGGGGCTCTGGTTGCAGCTGGCACCCGTGCTGCTGCCTTTCCTGGTCCTGTTCTGCGGTGGGCTGGCCCTGGCAGTGGCCCAGTCCCTGGGTTTTCTGTCGCCCATTCCCCTGGAGCAGGTGCCGGGTGACAGCTACCGGGCTCTGGTCAGCGACCCGGCCTTCTGGAAATCGGCCGGGTTCTCGATCTACGTGGCCCTGGTGTCGGCCCTGCTCTCCGTGATCCTGGGGGCGCTTCTGGCCTACGGCATCTGGCGGTTGCCCCGGGCGCTGCAGGGCGTGGCCATTATATACAAGGTTGCGCTCATCCTGCCCCACGTGAGCATCGCCTTCATCATCCTCGTGCTCTGGACCCAGTCCGGCTTCGTGGCCTCGGTCTGTCACAGGCTGGGCCTGATCGGCTCCCCGGCGGAGTTTCCCGCTCTGCTCTTTGCAGGCAACGGTGTGGGGCTCATTTTGGCCTACGCCTTCAAGGGCACGGGGTTTGCCATCCTGCTCTGCCTGGCCATGCTCAGAAGCCTGGACCCCAGGCTGGTGCTCACGGCGCGCATGCTGGGGGCGTCCCGGGTCACGGTGCTCTCCCGGGTGGTGCTGCCCCACCTCAAGCCGGTCATGCACACCGTGTTCATCATCCTCTTCCTGTATGCCTTCGGCGCCTTCGACATCCCCTACCTGCTCTCGGAAAGCCGGCCCGGCATGCTCTCCATCAGTGTCTACAACCTCTACTTCCAGCGCGGGCTGGAGCAGCGCCCCCTGGCCATGGCCATGCTGGTGAGCATGTTCCTGTTCTCCTGCCTGTTCATCTGGGGCTACACCAGGATCACCCGCAGGCTGGGCAGCGGGGTACGCAAGCTGTGAGGGCCTGGCAGCCCCTGTTCCTGCTCCTGCTGCTGGGGCTGTTCCTGCTCCCCCTGGCCGTGCTGGTCCTGTATGCGTTGTCGCCGGCATGGCGCTACCCCCAGGTTGTCCCTAACGAGATCAACCTGCGGGCCCTGCGCTTTGTGCTTGAACAGGCGGGACCGATCGGGCGCATGCTGGGCGGTTCGGTGCTCTACTCCCTGCTCACGGCCGTGCTGGCCTTTCTGATCTGCCTGGCCCCGGCCCGGGCGCTGGCACGCAAGCGCTTCCCCGGCCAGGATGTGCTGGAGGGGCTGCTCCTGGCCCCGGCACTGGTTCCGGTCATGACCTTCTCCATGGGGGTGCACGTGTTGTTCATCCGCATGGGCCTGGCAGACAGCCTGCCGGGGGTGGTGCTGGTGCTGACCGTGTTCAGCTATCCCTACATGCTCCGCTCCCTGGTGGCCGGGTTCCAGGCCGTGAGCCCCAGGTACCTGGCCTGTGCGGCCAACCTGGGGGCCGGCCGGCTGCGCAGCCTCCTGTGCGTGGAGCTGCCCCTGCTGCTGGCCCCGGCCCTGGCCGGCGGGGTGGTGGTCTTTCTGGTGGCCTTTTCCGAGTACTTCCTGATCTTCCTCATCGGCGGGGGGGCTGTGGACTCCTACGCCACCTATGTCTTCCCGTACCTAACCTCGTCGGACCGCTCCCTGGCCTCGGCCCTGACGCTCATCTTCCTGGCCGTGCCCATTCTCTGTTTCGTGCTGCTGGAGCTGCTGCTGGGCAAGCTCATCGCACGGACCGCAACTCAGTAAAGAATTACCCGAGAGTTCAGGTATTCCAGACCACTGGGCTCGTCTTGATCAGTGAGGGTTGTTGCAAAGCCAGGAAACGCACTGTGCCTGTTTACCCCAGCCGGCGAATTCGGAGAGGACGACCGGGGAACGGCTCAGGATGACGTGGAGCCGCGCCAGGAGTGCTCCTGTCCGGCGGCAAGC
>CAZUBS010000118.1:0-6261 GCA_964618595.1 uncultured Desulfohalobiaceae bacterium | reverse complement strand
ATCGCTATCGATGTTTTTTGCTGCTCGCTACTCCTTGAAGAATCGATACCGATCCCGATAGCGATAGCGAACCCGATGGATAAAACACAGATAAGGCCACATTCCTTTCTCATTTGTGAGGTGCGTACGTTTTAGCCGGAAGAACCGGAACTACTGGTTGCGAAAAAATCTTTGGCATTTTCACACCAAACGCCGAAGAACCTTCAGGTGTTTACCCTTGAATCTCCATGTTTCGGAAACAGGCCGATGTCTCCCCCGGGCCCCCGAGGCCGACGTACCCCGACGAGACAGGGCTTGCCGCGGTGAACTCCAGCTGCGCCCGGTCCGGTTACGGGAATAGCAGGGACAGGACCGCGTAGGTGACCAGGCCCGCTCCCAGCGAGCCGTAGAGCAGCAGTCAGGGGATGCAGCTGGAGCCTTTCTTCCAAAGGAAGAACCCCCCGAGGGAGATGCCGGCCAGGATGGAAAGGATCAGCTTGATGGTGTGGGGCATGGCGGTCAGGGCTCCTTTTCGGTTCGGTGGCTCTCTTGAAAATCCTAGCGTTTTTGAAACCGCCCGGTCAACGAAATGAGTGTCTGGTTTCATCTCCACTCGATATTCCGACTGCCGTGACAGTGACCGTCTTTCACGTGCTGAAAATTTTCGCCTTTTCCGAAAAAATGAGGGCCTGACTGGGCCGGGACGGGCCCCAGGCAGATGCAGCATCGTTCCCTGTGCTTCATTCTTGAATCATTCTTTCTGCATTCAGAAGTGTAAGTGTATAAAAATTTGTAAATTGGTTACTATTTTATATGCGATGAAGGTATAAAATTTGTTCTTATAACATTAAAGTTATATTTTATTGATGCTGCAAATTTTTATACATAAATATGAATACTACTCTTTATTAAAAATATGCTTATTTATACTGGTTACAGGATGGACTGTCGTCTTAAGAATGATTACAGGATGGACGGTTCCGGACTTTCTTGATGCAGGCTCTTTTCGAGATTTTTACGGGATTCATTTTTTTTAAATCCTTTTCAATGAACACTTTAGTTCCCTTGTTTTCATTGTGACGTGAAACCTTTGGGCCATAACTTTTTTTCATGACACGCAGAGGAGGGCATCATGCATTGGAAGTTCTGGAAAAACAGCAGGGCGTGCGCCGGTTCGAAACCCAATCTTCCCAAACCCAGGGAAATTCCGGATCAGATAGGCATGCACCTAGTGGTGAATAAAAAAATGGATCCCGATTTCATATGGTCTCTCAAGTGCGCATTGAAGCCGCGGGCGGAAAGTCGGACAACTTTTGACTTTCGCCTGTTCAGCCCGGTTTCGGCTCAGAACGAGAGGGTCATTGTGTCCAGCTATGAGGCACTGGACGCCTGCCCCGAGCTGATCCTCTTCCATGGGCGGTTCGACAGGCAGTCGAAGCAATTCGAGATATTCGAAGGGAGCCAGCCGGCATCAGGGGGGCAGCCTTTCGCAGAAGCCCCTCCGGCCCAGCCTCGGGCGTGAGTGGTGCGGCCCAGGCCCAGACACTAGAGAGAGTGTTTTCTGAGGAAGCTCTTGGGCAGCCAGGCCCTCTGCTCCCCGGGGGCACCAATGTGCGGCGGTTGCCCCGGGGCTTGGCTACTCGTAGCTGGCGATGGAGTCGATCTCGAGCTGGAAGGGGCCGGCTTGCTTGTCGGAGATCAGGAAGCCGACCCGGCGGATCCGGCTGGGTGCAAGCTTGGGGGCGTCCGGCACGATGCGGCCCCGGAAGACCGGGACAAACTCGCTCCACTCAGCCCGCACGGTCACCCAGGCCCCGGCCCGGGTGGAAAAGGAGTGGCTGTACGACACCCGGTCAGGGCGTTCGTCGGTCCGAACCCGCAGCTGGTAGGTTTTGCCGTCGCCCCTGACGCGCACGGCAAGCCCGGCCTGATCTTCAAAGGGGCGGGGCTGGATATCGGAGAACGCCGAGGCAAACCCGCCGCTGTTCTCCAGGGACACGGTGCCCTGGAACAGGGCCGTGCCCTGGTCCGTGAGGGTGATTTCGCTCCGGGAGCGACCGCCCATGACCCCGTCGTTGACCACCCTCCAGCTGTCAACGGCCCCTGCCTGGTCGAAATCGACGAGGCTGCGGACCGCGGTCTCGGGTGTGGCCCGGTCCGTGCCGTTTTCCGTTTTCATAAAGGCGTCTCCTGGCTGGGCTGTGAACAGGACAAGCAGCAGCAGGCCCCACTGCAGCACTTCGGGCACCATCCTCCTGGAGGGGGGTGTGAGCCTGTTGCGGAAACTCCCCCCACAGTGGCGCACGATCATGTGGCCCTTTCCTTCTGGCGGCGCACGATCTCCCCGGCCGGGATGAGGCCGGTGGCCGAGGCCGAGACGATGTTGCCGGCCACCCCGGGGCCGTCACCGGCCACGAACAGGTTGTGCACGGAGGTCTCCAGCAGGGGGGAGGTCTCCACCTGGGTGGCGAAGAACTTGATCTCCGGGGCGTAGAGCAGGGTCTCGTCGTTGGCCACCCCGGGCACGGCGCAGTTGAGCTTCTCCAGCCCCTCCACCAGGTTGGTCACGATGCGCTCGGGCAGGGCCATGGCAATGTCCCCGGGCACCACCTCCTTCATGGTCGGCTCGATGTAGGAGTTGCGGATGCGCTCCCAGGTGGAGCGGCGGCCGCGCCTGAGATCCCCGAAGCGCTGCAGCAGGGGCTTGCCCCCGCCGATGAGGCTGGCCAGCCGCCCGATGGACTCGCCATAGGCCCGGTTGTCCGAGACCGGCTCGGTCAGCACCACCTTGGACAAAAAGGCGAAGTTGGTGTTGCGGCTCTTGGTGTGCATGTTGGCGTGGCCGTTGACGCACACGAAGTCCTGGTAGTTCTCCAGGGCCACGAAGCCGCCGTAGTTGGTGCAGAAGGTGCGGGTCTGGTCGTCGTACTTGCGGGTGCGCACGAAAAAGGTGGGGTCGTAGACCACCTCGCACAGGTCCTTCATGATGTCGTTGTGCACCTCGACCCTGACCCCCACCTCGATGCCCCGCTGGGACAGCGGCAGGCCCAGCTTTCTGACCAGGTCGCCGATCCACTGCGCCCCGGCCCGCCCCGGGGCCAGGATGACGTTGTCCGCGCTGTACCGGCCCCGGGAGGTGACCACCCCGCTGACCCGGCCCTTCGAAACCAGCACGTCTTTGACCTCCTCGGAGGGATGGAAGGTCACGCCACGGCCCTTGAGGTCCTCGACCATGGCGCTGATGTGACCGGGCAGGGTGTCGCTGCCCAGGTGCTTCTGGCGGATGATGAGCAGGTCCACGCCGTAGCGCAGGGCGTTCTTGCGGATCTCCCGGGCCGTGTCCATGTCCGTGGGGAAGACCGGGCCGTCCATGCCGTAGTGGTTGAACACGGACTCGGTCTCCCGGATCAGGTCCTCGGCCTCGCCAAGGGGCATGAACTGGGTCAGGTCGGTCTTGCCCAGCACCGGGATGAAGTTGAGCTTGCCGTCTGAGAAGAGACCGGCGCCGCCAAGCCCGGCCAGGATGTTGCACGGCCGGCACTTGAGGCACTCCTCGCCCTGCCCGATGGGGCAGCGGCGGTTGAGGGGCTGGCGGCCCTTGTCCACCACCAGCACCGAGAGGGTGGAATGGGCGGCCAGGTGCCAGGCCGCGAACAGCCCGGCCGGACCCCCGCCCACGATGATGACGTCGAAATCCCGTTTCGAGTGCTTGGGCACCATGCGTTCCTCAGCGTGTCAGGCGGTTGCGCAACCCGCGGCCATTTACTCCTCTTCCTCCTTGACCATCCTGAGGGGCGGGGCCTGGCCCTGCTTGTCCACGCCGAAGTAGATGGTCTGGTGGGGGAAGGGGATTTCAATGTCCAGCTCGTCAAAGCGTTTCTTCAGGCGCCGGTTGAACTCGCGCCCCACCGCCCATTGCTTGATGGGCTTGGTCTTGGTCCGGGCCCGCACCACCACGGCTGAATCGTCGAACCGGTCCAGCCCAAGGATTTCTATGGGCTCGAGGATGCTCGAGCCGAACTCCTCGTCGTTGCGCATATCCTCGTCAACTTCCTTGATGACCTCGATGACCTCGTCCACGTTTTCACGGTAGGCCACCCCCACGTCGAAGACATAGCGCGAGTACTCCTTGGTCATGTTGGTCACGATGTCGATCTGCCCGTTCCTGATGAAATGGACATTCCCGTGCAGGTCTCGGAGCACGGTGAGCCGGAGGGTGACCCGTTCGACCAGGCCGCCCTTGCCGCCGATGGTGACCACGTCACCCACCCGGATCTGGTCGTCCAGGAGCAGGAAAAAGCCGTTGATCACGTCCTGGACCAGGTGCTGGGCGCCAAAGCCCACGGCCAGGCCGAGCACGCCGGCCGCGGTCAGGATCGGCCCCAAGGCCACGCCCAGCTCTCCCAGGACAACCACCATGGCCACGGCAGCAACGAACACGGTAGCGGCCATGAGGGACACGGCCGAAAGCGTGTCCAGCCGCTTCTGCTGTTCCTCGTCCTTGTCCTTGCCATACCTGCGGTAGGAGCGCGCGATGGCCGACCGGAGGATGCGGAGGCCGAAGTAGGCCAAGGCCAGGATGAGAAGGATCTGCAGCCCGTTCGTGACAAGCCAGGCAAGGAAGGTTTTCCACAGTTCGCTGTCCATCACTTCACTCCTTTGAAAAAATTGCTGCATGCTCGGGTATTGTGGGAGGGAAGGCGGCAAATGTCAAAAAAGGTGCGCCGGCATCATGCTGGGCGGCCTGTCGGGGGATGAGCCCCGCCCGGGCTACTCCTGTTGCGTGACCAGGTTGAAAGAGGAAAATCCCGCTTCACGGACCCGGTCCATGACCTGGACCAGGAGACCCACGCCAACGGCCCGGTCCGCCTCGATCCGCACCGGCTGCCCGGGCGCCTCGGCCCGGCGCCGGGCCAGCACGCTGCCCAGCCGGTCCAGTGGTGACGCCTCCCCGTTGACAAGGACCTCTGCCGCGGCCGTGACCGTGACCACCACGCCCTGCTCCGGTTGCCGGTCCGCCGTGGTGGACCGGGGCAGGTCGATCTGCATGGCCTGCTCAGGAACGATGTGGAAGGTGAGCACGAAGAAGAGCAGCAGCAGGAAGACAACGTCCACCAGCGGGGCGATGGCGATGTGGCTGTGGCGGCGGGTGCGAGGCTCAAACTGCATCATTGCCCCCGTTTCGCAGCGACAGGACCACCTCCTGCAGGGACAGGGCGATCTCCCCCAGGCGCTCGTCCAGGATGTGGGAGGCCACGTGGGCGGGAACAGCCACCAGCAGGCCGGCCGCGGTGGTGATCAGGGCCTCCCAGATGCCCGTGGCCAGCAGGCCGGGGTCCACCCCGCCCGTCCCGGCGCCGATGACCTGGAAGGTGCCGATCATGCCGGTGACCGTGCCGGTCAGGCCCAGGATGGGGCTGATGACCGTGATCAGGGACAAAAGCCCCAGGCCGCGCTCCAGCCGGCGCACCTGGCGGGTGCCGATCAGGGACAGCTCCCGTTCGCCGGCCCCGTCCCCAAGGGCCTTGAGCAGGGGGACCAGGAACCAGGGCCGCCGCTTCCTGATCTCCTCGGCCCGGCCTCTCAGCTGGCGGAAGACCAGGGTGTACTGCACCCCCTTGTGCAGGGTGACGGCCAGGGCCGTGATCGAGCAGGCCAGGATGGGCCACATCAGGGGCCCCCCCTTGAAAAAGAGATCGAGCATCAGTGACTCCTGTCAGGGACCCCTCAGTTCGAAACGTATGGGCAGTGTGGCTGTGCTGGCCACGGCCCGGCCGCTCCGACGGGCGGGGGTGAAGGTGGATGCGCGCACCGCACGGAGCGCGGCCCGGTCCAGGTCGCTGCCGGCGCTCTGCAGCACCGTGGCCCTGGTCAGTACCCCACGGGCATCGATGGCCAGGGACAGGACCACGGTGCCTTCTTTGCCCGTCCGGCGGGCCGCACGCGGGTATTCGGGAAGGACGCGGTTGTCAAAGGCCGGCCCGTCCAGGCCGCCGAAGTCCCGCTCCACAGGACCCTGGTCTGTTGCGCGACCGGCAGGGGGCTCTGCCAACGAATTCCCCTGTGGGTCACCGGTCTGCGCCCGCACCGGTTGCGAGGGGGGCGGGGAGAGGGGCAGCTTCTGCGGGAGGTCGGCCAGGGTGGCGTTCAGTGGCTGCCGGACCAGGGGATCGCGCTTCTTCCGCCTGTCCGGGAGCACGAACCGGGGCTGATCCACGGTGAGCTCTTTTATTTCGGGCAGGGGGTGTTGCTCCGGGAGCGGCGCCACGGCCCCGGGTCGTG
>CAZUBS010000117.1:0-6272 GCA_964618595.1 uncultured Desulfohalobiaceae bacterium | reverse complement strand
GAGCCCGACGAGCTACCATACTGCTCCACCCCGCGTCACTGCAGAAGAGGTATATATATCCCGTTTACAGGGTTTGTCAAATCTTTTACTCGACATGGGTGCATTCCGCAGCCCGGATTGTCCGGGCTGTATCCGGGGCAACCAAGACGTGAGGTGGGACATGGTGCAGGCTCCTGGGTGGTGGTGGTTGCCGGTGGTTGGCTGTCTTGCCCAGGGCGGTTTGTTCGTGCGGGTTTTTCTCGCTTGGACTAGGCCGGACAGTGAAAAGGTGAGTGGGGTCCCGGCCTGGTACTGGTGGCTGGGGCTGGCTGGCGGCGTTTTTTTGCTCTGCTGGGGCGTTCTGATGCGGGACATCGTGCTCGTGGTGGGCCAGTCGTTCGTGGCCCTGGTTTACGCACGCAACCTGTCCCTTGTGCGCAGGAATGTCCCGGAAAAGAACAAATGTATCTCCTGAGAGTTTGGGTAACCGGATGGAAACGGCCGTCTTGACGGGGGGCTGTTTTGGGGCTATTGGACTTCGTTACTATTTTACACGGAGAAGATCATGAAACGGACATACCAGCCCAGCAAGACAAAGAGGAAGAGGACCCACGGGTTCCTGGTCCGCTCCCGGACCAAGAACGGACGCGCAGTGCTCCGCCGCAGACGGGCCAAGGGACGCAAACGATTGGCAGTGTAAGCTTTCGTCGGTCCAGGCGACTCACCAAGCGGCCCCAGTTCCTGTCCTGCTACAGGTGGGGCCGCCGTTATTTTTCACCCAGCTTCCTGGCCTATGTTCTGCCGCACGAGACCGGCGGGCAGGGATGGCGCCTGGGCACGGCGGTGAGCAGGAAGATCGGCTCGGCCCCGCAGCGCAATCGGGTCAAGCGGCTGATCCGGGAGGTCTTTCGTCTGCACCAGCAGGATTTCGACCTGGATGCAGACGTGGTGGTCATCCCCAAGCGGGGCATCGACCCCAACGCCCTGACCTTCGATCAGGTGGAGAAGGAGCTCACCGGGCTGATGCGCCGGGCCGAGCAGAGCCTGTCACGGTATTCCGACACAAAGAAGCCTTCCAATACCCCGGCATAGTATGGACACCGCCCTCCAGTTTCTCATCTCCTGTTACCAGCGCGTGCTTTCACCGCTGGTGGGGGGATGCTGCCGATTCACTCCGAGCTGCTCTGAGTACGCCCGTCAGTCTATCCGCCAGCACGGCGCCTGCAAGGGGCTCCTGCTGGCCTGCTGCCGCGTGCTGCGGTGCAACCCGTTGTGCCGGGGCGGCGTCGACCCTGTCCCGGATGACTTTTCACTGCGTGGCCTGATCAGGAAATCAACGACACTTCAAGGGGAGTCCGAGGCATAATGGACAACAAGCGCATGATTCTGGCGATCGCCCTTTCCATTGCTGTGCTGGTGCTGTGGAACATCCTGTTCCCCCCCCAGCCGCAACGGGTCGAACAGCCGCAGACCGAACAAACCACCCGGCAGGAGCCCAGCCCGGAACAGACCCGGCAGGCCGAGGCCCCCCTTCCTGAAACCTCCGCCACCGGGGCCTTTTCAGCTCAGGGGGAGAGCCTGGTCATCGACACCCCCCTGTACAGGGCCGAGCTGAACACGGCCGGCGGGGTGCTGGAGCACTTCCTGCTCAAACAGTACAAGACCTCCATCGAGCCGGACGCGGAAAACGTGGACCTGGTCACCAGGGACAGCCTGAGCAAGGCCCCCATGGGCCTGCTCTGGAACCAGACCCCGATCTGGCGCGAGGCCAGGTGGAGCCACCAGGGCCGTGATCTCACCCTTGACGCACAAGGCACTGGATCGCTGACCCTTGTCGGGGAGATGGAGGGGCTGACCTTCACCCGGACCCTGACCTTCCGTGGGGACTCCTACGCCATCGAGGAGCAGACCAGGATTCAGAGCGACATAGCAGCCTCGTTGCGCGGCACCCTGTCCTACACCATGGCCAGCTACCGGTTGACCATGTCCGAGGACCGCTACGACCGGACCCAGGTGGTCTACATGGCCCCGGAGGGGCTGGAGCAGGTCCACAAGGAGAAGGAGCTGGGGCCGGGCATCGTCTCCCCCAGCCCCGTGGTCTGGGGCGGCATTGCCAGCAACTACTTCCTGCTCTCGGTCCTCCCCCCAGAGGACGGGACCCTGCTCAAGGGCAAGCTCGAAGATCAGGTCTTCCGCACGGCCCTGTCCCAGGACGTGACCGTGGAGCCGGGGCAAGCCGTGGAGCTCAAGAGCACCTACTACCTGGGCCCGAAGACCAAAAAGGCCCTGGGAACGGCCTCGCCCAAGCTGGAATCGGCCATCAACTACGGCTGGTTCGATTTCATTGCCAAGCCCTTGATGCAGGTGCTCAAGTTTTTCCACGGCTACGTGGGGAACTGGGGAGGGGCCATCATCCTGTTGACCGTGCTGATCAAGATCGTGTTCTGGCCGCTGTCCCACAAGAGCTACAAGTCCATGGAGCAGATGAAGAAGCTGCAGCCCATGATGGCCAAGCTGCGGGAGAAGTACAAGGACGACAAGAAAAAGCTCAATGAAGAGCTGATGGGCCTGTACAAGACCTACAAGGTCAACCCGGCCGGGGGGTGTTTGCCCATGCTGCTCCAGATCCCGGTGTTCATCGCCCTGTACCAGGGCCTGCTCGGGGCCATAGAGCTCAGGCACGCCGCCTTCATCAGCCATCTGCCGTTCACGGATCTCCCCTGGCTGGCGGATTTGTCGGCCAAGGACCCCTTCTACATCACGCCCCTGGTCATGGGCGCGACCATGTTTTTGCAGCAGAAGTTGTCCCCTGCGCCGGGGGACCCGACCCAGGCCAAGATCATGATGCTCATGCCCGTGGTCTTCACCTTTATCTTTCTCAACTTTCCGTCCGGTCTGGTGCTCTACTGGCTGGTCAACAACGTGCTGTCCATCGCCCAGCAGTGGTGGTTGACGCGCAAGGCATGAGCCGGGCCGCGGGGGACCGCTGACACGTCACATCAGGAAGACTCCCATAGCGTACAGCCACGGGTATCGAAGCAGGGAGTGTGCAGCGGTTCTTCGGGTCTGTTGCCGGGTGGGCACGGGCTGACCGGCCCGCCAGTCTCGGGGCGGCAGGGCAGAAGCCGGACGGGTTCAAGGGAGTGCGTATGAACGAGGACATGATTTTCGAGGCCAAGGATATCGATACAGCCATCGACGAAGCCTGCGCGCATTTCAAGGTGGACCGGGAGCAGCTCGAGGTGGAGATCGAGGAGGGCGGCTCTTCGGGCATCTTCGGGCTGGTGGGGGTCAAGAAGGCCAGGATCAAGGCCAGGCCCAGGTCCAACAAGCTGGAGCTGGAGCGGATCATCCACACCGTGGTCGAGAGGCTACTCGAGCCGCTCAGCCCGGAGCACGAGATCGAGATCCGGATGCAGGAAACACCCATCCAGGTGATGATCAAGGACGAGGCCAACTCCGGCCTGATCATCGGGCGGGAGGGGCAGACCATCTCGGCGCTGCAGTACCTGGTCAACCGCATGGTCGCCAACCAGTGGCAGGAGCGGGTGCGCATCCAGCTCGACGTGGGGGATTACCGGGAGCAGCAGCGGGAGCAGCTCAAGAACCAGGCCCTCTTCCTGGCCAGAAAGGCCAAGGAGTCGGGGCGCGTGCAGTCCACCAAGGCCATGACCTCCTACCACCGCCGGGTCGTGCACATGGCCCTGCAGGACGACGAGGCCATCCAGACCAGGAGCAAGGGCGAGGGCCCGATGAAGCGTGTGCTCATCCTGCCCAAAAAGGAGCGCCCGTCAGCAGAGGCCGATGCAGGCCCAAAGTAGAGCAAGGCCTGAAACGATGTTCAGAAGAGCCGGGGCAGGTATCGTGCCTCGGCTCTGTTTTTTGGATAGGGCCTAGAGGACATAGAGGATCAATGATGTCGATCACCCCGAACACCTCTTCCGACACCATCGCGGCCATCGCCACCCCCCTGGGCAGGGGCGGGGTGGGGATCGTGCGTCTGAGTGGCGCGGAGGCAGGCCGGATAGCCGGGGCCCTTTTCAGGCCTGCAGCGGCCTCGTTCTCCGGGTTCAGGCCGTACCGGCTGCACCACGGGTGGATCAGCAGCGCCGGGGGACGCGTGCTGGACGAGGTGCTGGTCAGTTTTATGCCGGGGCCGGGCTCCTTTACCGGCGAGGATGTGGTGGAGATCAACTGTCACGGCGGGCCGGCAGTGCTGGAAGCGGTCCTGGAGGCGGTGCTGGAGTCCGGGGCCAGGCCTGCCGGGGCGGGGGAGTTCACCCGCCGGGCCTTTTTGAACGACCGCCTGGACCTGACCCAGGCCGAGGCCGTGGCCGAGATGATCGCCGCCCCGACCAGGGCGGGGCTGGACCTGGCCCTGACAAAGCTTGAGGGCGGCCTGGGGCGCACCCTGCAGGAGCTGCGCGCCAGGCTCGAGGAGCTGCGGATCGGCCTGACAGCGGCCATTGATTTTCCCGAGGAAGAGCTCGAGTGCGTCACGCCCGAGCAGGTGCTGCAGTCCATCGGCCAGGCCGTGTCCACCATGAAGGAGCTGCTTGGCAATTACGAGCGGGACAGGCTCTGGCGCGACGGGGCGCTGGTGGTGCTCACCGGGAGGGTCAACGCGGGCAAGTCGAGCCTCATGAACGCCCTGCTGGGCCGGGAGCGCGCCATTGTCACGCCTGTGCCGGGGACAACCAGGGATTATCTCGAAGAGGCCATTGATCTGCACGGGCTGCCGGTCCGGCTGGTGGACACCGCAGGGCTGCGGGAGTCCCCTGACGAGGTGGAGCGCTTCGGCCTGGCCCGGGGCAGGGAGCTCGTGGACCAGGCCGACCTGGTGCTGTTGATCTGCGACAGGTCAGACCCTGCGGCGGCTGAGGATCTCTCCCTGGCTGCGGAGCTCGGCCCGGAAAAGGTGCTGGTGGTGGCCAACAAGCAGGACCTGGAGCCGGCAGAGCCGGATGTGGCCGAGCTGTCCCGGTCCAGGGGGCTTGAGACGGTCACGGTCTCGGCCCTGAACGGGCAGGGCGTGGACGATCTCATACCCTCCATCAGGAAGCGGCTGGTGGGGGGGCGCAGCGAGCCCGACCAGGGGAGGCTCGTGCCCAACCTCAGGCAGCGCAAGCTGCTGCAGCAGGCAGTTGAGGAGCTGGAGGGCATGGCCCGGGACACGGCAGGGGGTGTGCCCTACGACCTGCTGGGAGTGCGGCTGGAGCTGGCCTGCTCCTGGCTGGCCGAGATCACAGGGGACATCACCCCGGACCACGTCCTGGACAGGATATTCGAGCGGTTTTGCGTGGGGAAGTGATTGATGAAGAAAGCTCAAAGCTGAAAGCTCAAAGCTCAAACAAAAAAAAAAACTCCACCCCTCACCCTCCCCTCCCTTTGGCGTTCCTCTTTCGGCCCTTCTTCTTCCCCCTTTGAGCTTCCAGCTTTGAGCTTTGGGCCTGCCTTTTTCCTCTCCTGCTTTGAGCTTTCAGCTTTGAGCTTCGAGCTTTTTTCTTCTTCTTCAAGGGTCAGGGTGATCTCCTGGCGGGAGAGGTTGACCTCCTCCAGCACCACCCGGACCTGGTCTCCCAGGGAGAAGGTCCGGCCGGTGCGCTCGCCCACGATCTTCTGCTGGTCGGGCAGGAACTGGTAGTAGTCGTCGTGGAACGAGGACAGCCGGATCATGCCCTCGGCCATGACCTCGTTCAGCTCCACCCAGAACCCGAAGTCGGACAGGGAGGAGACAATGCCGGTGAAGCGCTCCCCGATCCGATCCTCAAGGAAGAGTATGGTCAACCGGCTGATGATCTCCCGCTCGGCCTGCATGGCCTTGCGCTCCCTGGTGTTGAGATGCTCGGCCACCTTGGCCAGCTGCTGGGGCGAGCTTTGCCTGGTGCTTCTGGCCAGGGCGGCCTTGAGGGCGCGGTGCACCACCAGGTCGGCGTAGCGGCGGATGGGGGAGGTGAAGTGGCAGTAGCACTCCGAGGCCAGGCCGAAGTGGCCCTGGTTCTCCGGGGAGTACTTGGCCTGCATCATGGTCCGCAGCAGCAGCCGGTTGGCCAAAAACTCCAGGTCGGTGCCTTCGACCAGGTCCAGGAGATTCTGCAGCCCCTTGATGTCCGCCTCCTCGGGCAGGCGGTGTCCGATGGAGGTGCGCTCGAGCAGCCTGAACAGCGAGTCCACCTTGTCCTGATCGGGCGCCGGGTGGATGCGGTAGAGCAGCGGGGCCTCCCTGTCCCGGAGAAACTCGGCCACGGCCTCGTTGGCCGCGATCATGAACTCCTCGATGATCTGGTGGGCGA
>CAZUBS010000116.1:0-6321 GCA_964618595.1 uncultured Desulfohalobiaceae bacterium | reverse complement strand
AATGGCCAGGGCCGCCATCATGCCCATGCGGTACAGATTCTGGTCGCGCTCCACTCCTGCGGGATCGTACTCCAGGTCCTCGACCTTGCGCACCGCGTGGGGGTTTTCAAAGGAAGGGACCAGCCGGTCGATCGCCCCGATCAGCCCGATCCCGGCAAAAAAAGCGACCACCGCGGCCCAGGTCCCGGGCACCAGGCCCCACTCCGCGGTCAAAGCCTCCCGGGCTTTTGGAAAGATCTCCACGAAGGAGACGTAGATCATCACCCCGGCGGAAAAACCAAGCGCCGCAGACAGGAACTTGGTGTTGGTCCGGTTGGAGAAGTAGGCCATGGCGCTGCCGATGCCCGTGGACAGGCCGGCAAAAAGCGTCAGACCAAACGCGATTCCCACATTTTCCATAGTCTATCGAACGTCCCTGTCAGTGTTCATGGATCACAGCATGACCCGGATTTGACCACAGTGCAAGGCACATAATCGGGGCGGGAGAAGCTCGAAGTTGGAAGCTGGAAGCTCGAAGCAAGAGGAAGTGCGTTCTAAGTTCGAAGTTTGAAGTTTGAAGCAGGAGAAAGAATCAGGGCAAGGGGGAAGAAACCTACATCTCACGTTCTTCATCTCATGCTTCAGGCTTCCAGCTTCGAGCTTCCAGCTCTCCTCCTTGCATTGGTCCTTGCGCCCGGGTATTCCTTGAACCCGCAATGACGCCCCAGCCCCCCGGCAGTGCCAGGCATTTGTCCTGGCGGCCAGCCACCTTGTAGTGACACGACGCGTAGCATGGAGACCCGCCCATGGACTTGAAGCTCCTCAGCACCACCTTCATCACCTTGTTCGTGGCCGAGCTCGGCGACAAGACCCAGCTGGCCTGCATGCTGCTGACCGCTGAAACGCGCAAGCCCTGGACTGTATTCGTGGGGGCCTCGCTGGCGCTTGTCCTGGTCAGCCTGCTGGGCATACTCCTGGCCGATGTGGTGGGCCGTGTCATCGACCCGACCATCATCAAGAAGGTTGCCGCGGTGGGTTTTGTGCTGGTGGGGGTGTTGATCTTCTTTGACAAGCTGTGAGGGTGGCGGATGAATTGATCATCCGGCCCGGTGCATGTAAAGTTCCCACATGTCTGCAACGAGACCTTCTCTTTCAGTCCTGTTTCTGATCCTGGTGCTTGCCCAGCTCCCTGGAACTTCCTGGGGCGGGACTGCCGGCGTGACGCGCTCCCACGCCCTGGCCATGAGCGGCAGCCCCAGGTACGAGGCCGGCTTCAGCCACTTCGACTACGTCAACCCCGATGCTCCCAAAGGTGGGATGCTCCGCCAGGCAGCCATCGGCACCTTCGACTCCCTCAACCCGTTCATCGCCAAGGGCAACCCGGCCCAGGGCCTGGGCCTGACCTACGACACCCTGACGGTGAAATCCGATGACGAGCCCTTTACCGAGTACGGTCTTTTGGCCGAAAGCATCGAGCTGCCCGAGGACCGCTCCTGGGTCGTCTTCCACCTGCGCCCCGAAGCCAGGTTTCACGACGGTACCCCTGTGCGGGCCGAGGACGTGGTCTTCTCGTTCAACGCCCTGGTGGAAAAGGGCTCGCCCACCTACGCCAGGTATTACGCGGACGTGGCCGAGGTGGAGGCCCTGGATCAACACAGCGTCAGGTTCACCTTCAGCGGTGACTCCAACCAGGAGCTGCCCCTGATCGTCGGCCAGCTCCAGGTCCTGCCCCGCCGCTACTGGCAGGACCGGGACTTCTCCCGGACCACCCTGGAGCCTCCGCCGGGCAGCGGCCCCTACAGGATAGCAGCGGTCGACCAGGGCCGCTCCATCACCTACGAGCGTGTCCAGGACTACTGGGGCGCGGACCTGCCCGTGAACCGGGGGCGGCACAACTTCGGCGCCATGCGCTACGACTACTACCGGGATGCCACCGTGGCCCTGACCGCCTTCAAGTCGGGGGAGTACGACTTCCGGCTGGAGAACATCTCCAAGAACTGGGCCACGGCGTATGTCGGCCCCCCGTTCGATGCCGGACGGATCATCACCGAGGAGATCCCGCACAACATCCCCTCGGGCATGCAGTGCTTCGTCATGAACCAGCGCAATCCGTTGTTCTCCGACCGGAGAGTGCGCTACGCCCTGGCCCACGCCTTTGACTTCGAGTGGACCAACGAACATCTCTTCTACGGCATGTACACCCGGACCGAGAGCGACTTCGACAACTCCGAGTTGGCCTCGTCAGGACGCCCGTCCAAGGCGGAGCTCGACATTCTCGAGCCCCTGAGTGAGCATCTCTGGCCCGAGGTCTTTACCGACCACTACCAGCCCCCGCACACCTCGGGCCGCCACACACTGCGCAGCAACCTGCGCGAGGCGCTCCGGCTGCTGCGCGAAGTCGGCTGGGAGTTCGATGGGGGGAGGCTGCAGCACAGTCAGACCAAAGCCCCCTTCGAGTTCGAGATACTGCTGGTGTCCTCGAGCTTCGAGCGGGTCGTGCTCCCCTTTGTCAAAAACCTGGAGAAGCTCGGCATCAAGGCCTCGGTCCGCCTGGTGGACACCTCCCAGTACATCAACCGGATCCGTGATTTCGACTTCGACATGATCGTCAACGTCTTCGGGCAGTCCCTGTCCCCGGGCAACGAGCAGCGCTGGTACTGGACCTCGGAAGCGGCCGAGGTCCCAGGCACCCAGAACTACTGCGGCATCAAGAATCCCGCTGTGGACGCCCTGGTGGACCTGGTCATTACGGCCCCCACGCGCCGGGAGCTGATCACCCGCTGCCGGGCCCTTGACCGCGCGCTGCTCTGGGGCCATTACGTCATCCCCCACTGGCACTCCCAGGTCTTTCGGGTGGCGTATTGGAATATGCTGCGCCACCCGGAGGTGACTCCGCCTTATGGGCTTCCCCTGGAGACGTGGTGGATTGTAGAGAAGGATAAAGGATGAAGGCGGAAGGATGAAATGGATGCAAACGGAATTTCAAATTTGAAATTTGAGATCTGAAATTGAGAATTTCCGCCGAGGCCGCCAACCCGAAACAGAAATTCAAGAACTCGAGACTGACTTCCCATGGCCGCCTACATCATCCGTCGCCTGCTTTTGATCATCCCCACTATCCTGGGGATCATGACCATCAACTTCTTCGTCATCCAGGCGGCCCCCGGGGGGCCCGTGGAGCAGTTCATCTCCAGGATGGAGGGTCAGGGGGCGGCGGCCACCGAACGGTTTGCCGGCTCAACCACTGCCGAGCTGCTCACTCGCGGGTCGGAGGGCGAACAAGGCTCCACCTACCGGGGAGCCCAGGGTCTGGACCCCGAGCTCATCCAGCGCATCGAACGCATGTACGGCTTTGACAAGCCCCTGCACGTCAGGTTTGTCCAGATGCTCAAGAGCTATGCGGTTTTCGACTTCGGGACCAGCTTCTACCAGGACCGCAGCGTCATCTCCATCATCGCCTCCAAGCTTCCCGTGTCCATCTCCCTTGGGGTGTGGTCCACCCTGATCATTTACCTGGTGTCCATCCCCCTGGGCATCCGCAAGGCCGTTCGCCACGGCACGCGCTTCGACATCTGGACCTCCACGGCCGTGGTCATCGGCAACGCCATCCCGGTCTTTCTCTTTGCCATCCTCCTGGTGGTGCTTTTCTGCGGGGGCAGCTACCTGGACTGGTTCCCGCTGCGCGGTCTGACATCGCAGGGCTTCGGGAATCTGCCCTGGTACGGCAAGATCGCCGACTACTTCTGGCACCTGACCCTGCCGGTCACCGCCCTGGTCATCGGAGGCTTCGCCACCCTGACCATGCTGACCAAGAACTCCTTCCTGGACGAGATCGGCAAGCAGTACGTGGTCACGGCCAAGGCCAAGGGGCTGAGCGAGCACGGGGTGCTCTACGGCCACGTGTTCAGAAACGCCATGCTCATCGTCATCGCCGGTTTCCCGGCCGCCTTCATCTCCATGTTCTTCACCGGGTCCCTGCTCATCGAGGTCATCTTCTCCCTGGACGGCCTGGGGCTGCTCGGCTTCGAGTCCACCATCAACAGGGACTACCCGGTCATGTTCGCCACCCTGTACATCTTCACCCTGGCCGGTCTGCTGCTCAAGCTGGCCTCGGACATCACCTACACCCTGGTCGATCCCCGCATCGATTTCGAATCCCGGATGTAGCATGTTCGGCCGCACGACCCGCAACCCGATCAACGAGCGTCGCTGGCGCAACTTCAAGGCCAACCGGAGGGGATGGTGGTCCCTGTGGATTTTCGCGGTCCTGTTCGTCCTGTCCATGGGGGCGGAGTTCCTGGCCAACGACAAGCCCGTCCTGGTCTGGTTCGACGGCCGGGCCTATCTTCCGGTCCTGGTATCCTACCCGGAGACCGCGTTCGGGGGGGACTTCCCCTCCGAGGCTGACTACCGCGACCCCTATGTCCGGGAGCTGATAGACGAGAAAGGATGGATGGTCTGGCCCCCCATCAGGTACTCCTACGACACCGTCAACTACGAGCTCGACAGACCCGCCCCCTCAGCGCCGTCTGCAACCAACTGGCTGGGCACGGACGACCAGGGGCGGGACGTGGCCGCCCGCCTGATCTACGGCTTCCGCATCTCGCTGCTCTTCGGTCTCTGTCTGACCCTGGCCAGCTCCTTCATCGGCGTGACCGCCGGTGCGCTGCAAGGGTATTACGGCGGCGGCATCGACATCCTGGGACAGCGCTTCATCGAAATCTGGCAAGGGCTGCCGGTGCTCTTTTTGCTCATCATCCTGTCCAGCTTTGTGCAGCCCAGCTTCTGGTGGCTGCTTGGCATCATGCTCCTGTTTTCCTGGATGGCCCTGGTGGACGTGGTCAGGGCGGAGTTCCTGCGGGGCCGAAACCTCGAGTACGTGCGCGCCGCCAAGGCCCTCGGCGCCGGGGACCTGACCATCATGTTCAGGCACGTGCTGCCCAATGCCATGGTGGCCACGATCACCTTCATGCCCTTCATCCTGAACGGCTCCATCACCACCCTGACCTCCCTGGACTTCCTCGGCTTCGGCCTGCCCCCGGGCTCGCCCTCCCTGGGGGAGCTCCTGGCACAGGGCAAGGCCAACCTGCACGCCCCCTGGATCGGCATCTCCACCTTCATCACCCTGTCCCTGCTGCTTTCCCTGCTGGTGTTCATCGGCGAGGCCGCGCGGGACGCATTCGACCCCAGGCAGGACCCTGCACAGGGATGAGGAAGGGAACGCACACATGAGCCCCCCCCTGCTTGCCATCGAGGACCTGTCGGTCGAGTTCGTGACCGGTTCCTCGTCCACCATGGCCGTGCGGCACGCCAGCCTTCAGGTGCGCAAAGGCGAGACCCTGGCCCTGGTCGGCGAGTCGGGCTCGGGCAAGTCGGTCACCGCCCTGTCCGTGCTCGGGCTGCTTCCCTCCCCCCCTGCGCGCCACCCGTCCGGGCGCATCCTGTTCGAGGGAAAAGACATCCTCCGGGCACCCGAGCACACGTTGCGGGATATCCGGGGCGACAGGGTGGGCATGATATTCCAGGAGCCCATGTCGTCCCTCAACCCCCTGCACACCATTGAAAAGCAGATCGCCGAGGTCATCCTCCTGCACAGGCCTCTGAAAAAGGAGCAGGTGCGCGACCGCGTCCTGGAGCTCCTGGAGCTGGTGGGCATCCACAATGCCGCGGGCCGGCTTTCCGCCTACCCCCATGAGCTTTCCGGGGGACAGCGGCAGCGGGTCATGATCGCCATGGCCCTGGCCAACGAGCCGGACCTGCTCATAGCGGACGAACCAACCACCGCCCTGGACGTGACCGTGCAGCACCAGATCCTGGACCTCCTGGCCGAGGTGCAGCAGCGCATGCACATGGCCGTACTGCTCATCAGCCACGACCTGGACATCGTGCGCAAGGTGGCCGACCGGGTGGCGGTCATGTACCAGGGAGAGATCGTGGAAACCGGTGAACGGGAAACCATCTACACCCAGCCGGCTCACCCTTACACCCGAAAGCTGTTGGGCGCTGAGCCTTCAGGGGGTCCCGCTCCTGTGCCGGAAAAGGCCGGGACCGTGCTTTCGGTTCAGGACCTCAAGGTCCACTTCCCCATCAAGAAGGGGGTGTTCAAGCGCACGGTGGACCACGTCCGGGCCGTAGACGGGGCCAGCTTCGAGATCAGGGAAGGGCACAGCCTGGGCCTCGTGGGAGAATCAGGATCGGGAAAATCAACCATCGGCATGGCCGTGCTCAGGCTGCTCAAGGAAGCACAGGGGACCATCCGCTTTCAAGACCAGCGCATCGACTCCCTGAGAGCCTCGGGCATGCGGCCCTACCGCCGGGAGATCCAGGTAGTCTTCCAGGATC
>CAZUBS010000115.1:0-6342 GCA_964618595.1 uncultured Desulfohalobiaceae bacterium | reverse complement strand
ATGACTTCACTACATAACCACCCCATGCGGCAAACGCACATTATAGCAGCGGCGCTGCTCCCCCTGCTGCTTCTTGCGGTCTCGGGCACCTGGGCGGAAAAGACGCCGCGGCTCTTCTTCAAGAAGGAGATCCAGTCCCCGCCTTCCGATAAAAAGACCTACACCCACCAAGTCCGGGAAGGGGAATGGCTGTATGAGATCCTGCGCTCTCACGGCTTCTCCGACCAGGAGATCCCCGTTCTCCTGAAAGCCATCTCACGCCTCAATCCGCACATCCGCGACCTGGACAGCATCCAGCCCGGGCAGACCATCCACATCCCACCCCTGAAGCCGATCACCAGGCCGGAAACCGCTGCCTCCCCACCGCGACTGGCCCCCCTCAGATACACTGCCCGGCCCTACGTGATCAGGTCAGGGGACACCGCTGTCGCCATCCTGAGGCAGCAGGCCAACGTTCCCGAGCATCTCATCTTCAATGAGTATCTGAACCTGCTCAGGAACATCAACCCGAGCATCCGGGACATCGACACCATCGCTGCCGGGCAACGCATACAGGTTCCCGTTCCCGCCGGGCAAGGGCCCGCCTCTGTCACCGCGGACCGTGAGGACGTGACTGCTCCAGACCCTGAAACAACCGCCGGGACTGCGCCGTTGCCTGGCTCTTTTCTCACCGCGGCGGATCAGCCCGCCCCGGCCGATGCACCCGAGTCCGAACCAGAGCCCGAGCCCGAGCCCGAGCCCGAGCCCGAGGCGGAGCCGGAAGAGGAGGAGGCTGGGGCTGCGTCCAATGCGACCCGGAACAGGTCCCTGACCATGGCCATGCTGGAAAGAATGGGCGTCAGCTTCGTCTCCGGCAACGAATCCATGCTTCCCACGCCAAACGGCGGCTGGTACCGGCTCAATGTACAGCAAACCCCCCTGGGGACCACCAGCTGGGGGGAAAAAATTCTCTTCGTGCCCACCAGGAACAGGCGTGGTGATTTCCCGGACAGTCTGCTCGAAGAGATCACCGTATGCGAGCTGCCTGACGACTGGTCTCCCCGGGCCGTTTTGTCCCGGCTGGAAGCTGCCACGGACAAGAAGATGTCGCTGTGGCCCCGGGAGCGTCCTCTCATCGTGCAGCGCCGCGGCTACACAGTCGAGCTCCAGAGTGACTACATCCTGATGGTGGACGCCCTGCCGCGCAAGACAATCTATCTCTTCAACCGGCTTGACAAAGGGGACCGCCCCCTGCCCAGCCTAGTCAGGGGCTTTTTGTCCCGCCTGTCCATCCAGGTGGAGGAGTGGCGGACCAGGGGTTCAGGACCTCTTGAGCCCATCACCCTCTCCTGGCCGGCCATGGGCAGCCTGCTGACCCCGCTCATTCCCGCCCACGATGCCTGGCCGGATATCAAGCCTCTGCTGGGGTCCCGGGCAGAGGGCATGGAGCCGGAATCAGCGAACATCGTCACGGTACTGTCCAGGCTGCAGGCCGCCGGCCTGGCCTCTCCGCGCCAGATCCGTTTCCCTTTTGTCCGGGAGAGCCGGCGCGGCGTGTACGTCTCCTCGCCGGTCATGGAGCTCGATGCGCCGGACGGGCCGGTCTACATCTTCGATTCCAGGCATGCCGACCCTTATCTTCTTGCCCTTCTCTCCCTTGACGGACTGCGGTGTTACGGCATTTCCGAACAAAGGCCCTGATTCCCGGTCCTGGACGGCGGGATGGATTTGCATTAGGAAGCCGTGCATGCATGAAATGTCCATTGTCCAGAGCCTGCTGTCCATCATTCAGGAAGAGATGCAGAAAAATGAGGTCAGCCGCCTGATCCGTGTCACAGTGGTCCACGGGCAGATGACCAACATCGTTCCCGACTCCCTCCAGTTCGCATTCGAGGTCCTGACCAAAGAGACCCCACTCGAAGGGGCGCTTCTGGAAACCCGGGAAGAACCCCTGGTCTATCGCTGCGCCGGCTGCAGGACCGAGTTCACCCCTTCACTCGCCGACGCCATCCTGGCCCCCTGCCCCAGCTGCGACGAAGAGTTCGGGCACGAGGTGCTGTCCGGAAGGGAGCTGTACATCGAGTCCATGGAGGCCGAGTAACAGGCCGGGTCCCGGTCTTGATACTCCTGACCCGGCAACGTGTTTTTTTTCTGACAAAGAGGAGCCCCGCATGGAGATCAAAGTAATTCGGAATATCCTGGAAGCGAACGACCGCATCGCGGCCGAGCTCAGGGAGCTGTTCCAGAGCAAGAAAATCCTGGTCCTGAACCTCATGAGCTCACCAGGGGCGGGCAAAACCACCTTGCTGGAACGCACTCTCACCGACCTCAAGGCCGACTACACAATGGCCGTGATCGAGGGTGACCTGCAGACCAGCAATGACGCCGAAAGGGTCGCGGCCACCGGAGCCCAGGCCTTGCAGATCAACACCGAGGGCGGCTGTCACCTGGACAGCTCCATGATCCAGCAGGCGGTGCGCCAGCTCAACCTGGACGACGTGGACATCCTGTTCATCGAGAACGTCGGCAACCTGGTCTGCCCGGCCGAGTTCGACGTTGGCGAGGACCACAAGATCACCCTGCTCAGCGTCACCGAAGGCGACGACAAGCCCGAGAAGTACCCCGTCATGTTCAAGCTTTCCACCGTGGTTTTGCTCAACAAGGTCGACCTGCAGCCCTACGTGGACTTCAGCCTGGACAAGGCCGAGACCACTGCCCGCTCCCTGAATGCCGAGGTCACTGTCCTGCCCCTGTCCTGCCGGACCGGAGAAGGGCTCGAACCCTGGTACGAGTGGCTGCGGGCCGCCGTAAAAACCAAGAAGGCGGAGCTGCCAGGCTAGCAGGACGTTTGCCCCATGGGCACTTCCTGTATGACCTTGGGCGAATGATTATTCGCCCTGCCGCCCTTGGCCGGAACCTCGTGCCGGAACCCAGCCTCGGCCAAAGAAGGGCGCGTGCCACGCGCCCCTCCCAGAGCAAGCGAAATACCCTGTTTTTCGACCCTGACATCCCCTTTCTGGGAGGGGCGGCTGCCAGCCGCCCTGCCTTTGGCCGGATTTTCGCAGCAGAATGAGCCCTGGACTGCTCCCAGGGCGCACAGTGATCACTTTCCCCTAAAAAATCGGCACAAAGTGATTCCCTCCCGGGTGACCTTGCGGTATGCAACGATCAGGGGCTCCAAGGCACCGGGATAGCGCTGCAGCGCACAGATATCTGGATTCCCGGCGCTTGCGGATGGCCCGTTCACCCTGAGCCTGTTCGGGAGGAGAGCCTGTGGCCGATCATACAACAGAAGGGTCCCTTGCGGCGCTGAACAGCCAGGGGAGCACCCCTCTGGCCTCGATTCTCGACAGCATTGCCGACGGCGTGTTCACCGTGGACCGGGACTGGGCCATCACCTTTTTCAACGCCGCTGCGGAAGCAATCACCGGCATCCCCCGCGACGAAGCCCTGGGTCAAAAATGCTGGGAGGTGTTCCGCTCCAGCCTGTGCGACGGGGAGTGCGCCCTTGACCTGTGCCTGCGGCGCAAATCTGTCATATCCAGCAAGTCAATCTTTATCATCCGCTCCGACGGAGAAAAGGTGCCCATCAGCATCAGCGCCGCACCGCTCTACGACGACCAGGGAACCCTGGTGGGGGGTGTGGAGAGCTTTCGGGACCTGAGCGTCATCCATTCCCTGCGACGCCAGGTGGAGGAGAAGTACACCTTCGAGGACATCGTGGGGAAAAGCCGCGGACTGACCAGGATATTCAACATCCTGCCCCAGGTGGCCCAGAGCAGCTCCTCCGTCCTCATCGTGGGTGCATCCGGTACCGGAAAGGAGCTCTTCGCCCGGGCGCTGCACAACCTCAGCCACCGCCGCGGCCGCCCCCTGGTGGTCGTCAACTGCGGCGCCCTGCCCGACCAGCTCCTGGAGTCGGAGCTCTTCGGCTACAAGGCCGGGGCTTTCACCGACGCCAAAAAGGACAAACCCGGGCGGTTCCAGCTGGCCGACGGGGGCACGCTGTTTCTGGACGAGATCGGGGACATGCCCCTGCATTTGCAGGTCAAGCTGCTGCGCGTCCTGCAGGACGGGACCTTCGAACCCCTGGGCGGGGTGGAGCCAGTGACCGTTAACGTGCGCATCGTTGCAGCCAGCAACCAGGACCTCGAGGAGCTGCTCGCTGCCGGGCGCTTCCGGGAGGACCTCTACTACCGGCTCAATGTTGTCCAGCTCCGGCTGCCCTGCCTCAATGAACGTGCCGAGGACATTCCCCTGCTGGTCAACCACTTTGTCAGGCGGCTGAGCTCCCTGCAGAACAAGGACATCGAAGGCGTGTCCGAGGACGTGCTGGCTGTCCTGATGCGCCACCCCTTTCCCGGCAATGTGCGCGAGCTGGAAAACATCCTCGAGTACGCCTCCATCCTCTGCCCTGGAGGGTTTGTTCAGCTGGAGCACCTTCCGGAGCACCTGCAGCCCTCCCCACGTGAAACAGCCCTGCCCCGGGGGCATACCCTGGAGGACATCAAGTGCCGTGCGGTACTGGAAGCCCTGGACAGGAACCAGGGCAGAAAGATGGTCACCTGCCGCGAGCTGGGCATCTCAAAAGACACCCTGCGCCGGATGCTCGCCCGGTGCCGGGAGCGGGCGTGAACTGCGCCCAAAAATCCGCCTTACCGCGCAGTTCCCTTCCTCGTCTTCCAACATCCGACCCCCGGGATTGTCCTGTGACGGCCTGATCCCCCGGTTTTTTCCCTCTGGCACACTCCCTGCTTTTGTGGGGCAAAACCATCAGGGGGTGCTCCTTGGTTTTTGGTAGCAGCACAACGGGGACAACGGTCTGTCTTGCAGCCTTCAATGACCGGCTGGCCTCGCTCTTCGACACCGCGATGAGTTTCGAGATCTATGTCCGGCAGGAGGGCGGGCTGGTGCACCAAGGCCAGGTCATGCTTCCGGGCAGGGATCCCTATTTTCGGGCCCGCGCCCTGCTGGACTGCAAGGTCGACGTCCTGATTTGCGGCGCCATCAGCAGCAGGATGCTGCGCCTGCTCAGGCAGTCTGGCATCGAGGTCCTGCCCTGGTTCAAGGGCACGCTTGCCGAGGTTCTCGATGCCTGGTGCGCCTCGGACCTGGAGCGTTTGACCATGCCGGGCTGCCATCCGGATAGAATCAACCGTTCAAGAAGTTGCGACTGCGCTCCGGCAGACCGGAAAAATCTAGCCCCGGGCGGAAAGCGTCCCCCCACTGCAATCGAGCCTGAAAAAACCTGAACGCCACACGAGAGGAGAGACAGCCTCTGCCGGCAGCCCCGGTTCACGGGCATCCCGGTCAAGGCGTCACCGGGCTTGCTCCCGGACCGGGACATGACTATATCCGCACCACACAACAACCAACCATCGGAGGACACTGCGAATGGGTCAGGAAACTTGCCAGAGTTGCACCAGCCAGGACTGCAGCCAAGATAAACCTGTTGAAGACAAGCTCCAGCGCGCCCGGAAACGCATCAAGCACACCATAGCGGTGCTTTCCGGCAAGGGCGGGGTGGGTAAGAGCACAGTCGCGGCCAACCTTGCCGTTGCCCTGTCCATGGCCGGCAAAAAGGTTGGGCTGCTCGACGTGGACGTCCACGGTCCGAGCATCCCCAGAATTCTCAGTCTGACCAATGCCAAGCCCCACATCGAGTCCGACTGCATCGAGCCCGTATCCTGGGACCGAAACCTGTGGGTCATGTCCCTCGGGTTCATGATCCCCGACCCATCCGGAGCGGTGATCTGGCGCGGTCCGATGAAAACCAACGTCATCCGCCAGTTCATCGAGGACGTGGCCTGGGGTGACCTCGATGCGCTGGTGGTGGACTGCCCCCCCGGCACCGGTGACGAGCCGCTGTCCGTTCTCCAGCTGCTTGAAAACCAGGCCAGGGCCCTCATCGTGACCACCCCGCAGAATGTGGCCGTTGACGATGTCCGTCGCTCCGTCTCCTTCTGCCGTGACCTCGAAACCCCTGTCCTGGGCATACTGGAGAACATGAGCGGGTTTGTCTGCCCGACCTGCAAGGACGTGACCCACATCTTTGCCCAGGGGGGCGGCGAACGCCTGGCCGCCGAGATGGGAGTGACCTTTCTGGGCCGTATCCCCATCGACCCGGAGCTGGTCCGGGCCGGGGACGAAGGGTACGCATTCGTCAAGGTGCACCCGGAAAGCCCGACATCCCAGGCCTTCACTGCTGCCGTAGCCCCGATACTGACCATGGTGGGCTCGTCCTGACCAGCGGAGATTTTGATCTTCTCCCTGGAGAGGAGTAGGGTTGTGATATGCTGCAGACAACAATTGCAACGTGTACCCGGTCAACCATCCCCCTGCTCAAGGGGAGGAAGCTGGCAC
>CAZUBS010000114.1:4878-6406 GCA_964618595.1 uncultured Desulfohalobiaceae bacterium | reverse complement strand
TGATCCTCTCCCGCCTCTGCCCCGTCCCCTTGTCCGAGGGGGCGGGGTTTTTTGCAGGCCTTTTCGCAGAGGGAATCCGCCCTTTCCTTGAAAAGGGGGAATAGATGGATTTTCTACTGCCAAAAGTCGAATATGTGCACTTGCACAAAATTCATTCTTGCTCCATAAAGTGCATAGGAGCTTCATCCTGGTGCAGTGATTTTCAGAATCAGTCGACCCGGAGTCCTGAGAATGGAACGAGGGCCTGTCCTGAGACGAGGGGTGGCCATCTTTCTTGCAGGCCTTTTCCTGAGCCCTTTCCTGCTCAGTCTCGAGGAATCCGTCGACCTTGAAGTTCTCTTCTCCCTGCGTGGAGAGCGAGACCCCCCGCAGGAGATTGTTCTCATTTCCCTGGACAAAGCCTCGGCTGTCGCGCTGAATCTCCCGGAAGATCCGGATAGATGGCCGCGCTCGATCCATGCCGATCTTGTGGACAGGCTTTCCGCCCAAGGGGCGGCGGTTATTGCCTTTGATCTCCTATTTCAGAACAACCGCGAACCCGACGAAGATGCAGCATTTGCCCGGTCAATGGACCGTGCGGGGAATGTTGTGCTGTGCAAAGGTTTGAACAGGGAGAGGCACGGCTCCCAAAACGACGTGGAAAGGGGAGAGGTGGATATCCTGTCACTGATCTCTCCTGTGCAGTGTCTGCGCGATGCTTCGGTGGCCCAGAGCTCTTTCGTCCTCCCCAAGGTCCCGGTCAGGCTCTCTCAGGTCTGGATGTTCCGGTCGTCCCCGTGGGAGGTTCCCTCACTCCCGGCAGTCGTCTTCCAGATCATGTCCGGGCAGGCCTATGATGAACTGAACAGGATGATTGAAAGCTCCTGGCGGGCGAGGAGTTGGGACGGGCGGAGCTGGCAGGAGGCCATGGGACAGCGCGAGGTGCTCGAGGTGATGGACTCCCTCAGGTCCCTGCTGCACGGCAACACGACCCTTGTCTCCGAGCTGGAGCGGGAGATCGGGGATGCTCAGCTTCCCAGGAACATCAAAGGAAGGCTTTCAAAGCTGCTCAGCCTCTACCAGGGCACGGACAGCCGTTTTCTGAACTTCTACGGCCCGGCCGGGACGTTTCAAACCATTCCATACGCCGCAGTGCTTGCCGATGACCCGGGCACTGCTGATATCTTCCGCAACAAAGCCGTTTTCATAGGGTACTCCGAAACCAAACACGCCCTGGTGCGAGACGGCTACCACACGGTATTTTCAACTCCGAGCGGTATCGATCTGAGCGGCGTCGAAATTGCTGCGACCGCCACCGCCAACATCCTCGAGGACAACTTCATCGCGCAGCTGCCCTGGGGCGTCCGCGGTGTGCTGCTGCTGGTCTGGGCCCTGCTGCTTGCAGTAGTGGCATTCACCCTGCCTCTGCGCATTTTTTCTGCGATGTTGCTGGTCCTTGGCGGGGTTTATCTCGCTGTGTCGCTTGTCCTGGTTTCCCGGGCCGGCGTGTGGGTCCCCCTCCTGATCCCGCTCGGGGTGCCGCTCCCCC
>CAZUBS010000114.1:0-4868 GCA_964618595.1 uncultured Desulfohalobiaceae bacterium | reverse complement strand
TTTGCACCGGGTACTCCAGGTACAGGAACGAACGCCGGTCCATGCAGGAGGTTTTCGAGCACTACTTGCCGGAAAAGGTGGTCGCCCAGCTGGTGCAGAACAAGGGCAGGCTCGACAGGCAGGTCCTTTTCGGCACCTGTCTGCACACGGACGGGGAAAACTTTTCAACCTTGTCGGAGCAGCTGGGGCCGCAGGATTTGAGCGAGTTCATGGATCGCTACTACTCCCACCTGTATGAACCGGTGTATCTCCACGGAGGGTTTGTCCAGAGTGTGGTGGGGGACTCCATGATGGCCCTCTGGGCAGGGACGGACCAGGACGAGAAGCAGCGCTTCGAGGCATGCCTGGCTGCTGTTGAGGTCCACAGGGCTTCGGAGCGTTTCAATGCCACGGTCCATCCCTATCGGCTGCCAACACGGATCGGCGTGCACAGCGGCAGGATCATGCTTGGAAACGTGGGTGCCATGAACCGGTACGAGTACCGGGCCATGGGCGACGTGGTAAACTCGGCCACCCGTCTGGAAGGTTTGAACAAGTTCCTGGGGACCAGGGTTCTCGTTTCCGCAGCAGTCGTTGTCGGGATCAAGGAGATAGTGTTCCGCAGGCTGGGTTCATTTTTTGTCCTGGGGAAATCCATTCCCCTGGAGGCCTATGAGATCGTGGCGCTTCAAGAGGAGGTCACTGACGAGAACCTCAGGCTGGTAGAGCGCTTCGAGAAGTCCCTGGACAGCTTTTGCAACCGATTTTTCGACCAGGCCCGGAAGGGGTTCCAGGAGTGCCTGAACATGTCCGGCCCAGAACCAGACGGACCTTCAGCGTTCTATGTGCGGCTCTGCCGGGAGTTCAAAAAGACTCCTCCGGGAGATGACTGGACAGGTGCTATTTCCATGAAGGGAAAGTAACCAGGGAAGCCTGCCGCATCAGGATGGAGAACACCATGGGTACAGACAACCTGTCTCGGAGACGTTTGTGTGCGCTGCTGTACGTGCTGGCATTGGCTGCTGCGAGCGTGCTGCCGGCCAGCCCGGTGCTAGGCAGTGATGACTGGTTCGGCAAAACGGTTTCAGTGCAGGGAAGGGTCGAGGTCAGGCCTTCTTCGAGTCAGGAGTGGAGGGCTCTCCAACTGGAGGACATCCTCTCTGTCGGTGACCGGGTAAGGGTCCTCGAGAACAGCAGGGCGGCTTTCCAGCTGCGGGACAACACCGTCGTCCGGCTGGGGCAGAACACATCGATGGTCCTGGTGCGGGGGGGAGGGACAAGAAGGTCGGTCCTGAGCGTACTGCGCGGTGTCGTCCATTTCTTCACCAAGACGCCGAGACAGCTGGAGGTGGAGACTCCTTTTGTCAATGCAGCGGTGGAAGGAACAGAGTTCCTGGTCCTGGTGGATGACTCGGGTGCCGGCCTGCGTATACTCGAGGGTCGGGTCACCGCCCGCAACTCACGTGGAGAGCTTCTGCTTGCGACCGATCAGGCCGCAACAGCCACCAAGGACTCGGCCCCGACGCCCGAAGATGCCGAGCCGCTGCGTCAACAGCTGGCATGGGCCATGTACTACCCTGCGGTATACGACCTTGCAGTGGTGTGTGGAGACGCCGGCAGTGCTTCAAAACGGACCCTTAAGCGAGCCTGCCTGCTGTACCGGCAAGGGCGGATAACGGATGCCATAGACCTGCTCGAAACTGAAGTCCCTGCCCGGGATCCCGACCTGCTTGCTGCGCTCGCGGCACTGTTTTTGGAAGTCGGTCGCAGCACAGAAGCTGAGCAGGCGCTGCAAAAGGCTTTGGAGCATCATCCAAACCTTGGAGTGCTCCTCAGCCAGCTGGCCATCCTCGAGCTGGTGCGTGGCAACAGTGAAGCAGCCATGCAACTGTCTGAGCAGGCCGTGAGCTCAGATCCGGGGGCTGCGGCATGCTGGCTGGCACGTTCATATGCCCAGCAGGCCGGGCGGGATGTGGATGGTGCCCTGGCCTCGGCACGGCATGCGGTGAATGTGGAGCCCGACAATGCCCTTGCCCTGGCCAGGCTGGCGGAGCTTCTCCTTGCTTCCGGACAGAAGAAGGAGGCCTTCAAGGAAGCGTCGCGCGCTGTGCGTATCGATCCGAAGCAGCCCCGGGCACAGCTGGTGCTCGGCTTTGCCGCCCTGGCAGATTTCAAAGCCCGCCAGGCGGGAGAGCTATTCAAAAAGGCGGTCATTCTCGACCCGGCAGATCCTCTGGCCAGGTTGGGGCTTGGTCTGGCGCGCATCAAGCAGGGAGATCTCGCTCGGGGAAGGCAGGAGCTGGAGATCGCCGTATCGCTCGATCCCGGCAACGCTGTTCTCAGAAGTTATCTGGGAAAGGCCTACTTCGAGGAACAAAGAGGGCAGCCATCTCTCGATCAGCTCGAACAGGCCAAGAAGCTCGACCTCTCAGACCCCACACCCTGGCTGTACGAAGCCCAGGTCAGGCAATCCATGAATCAGCCGGTGCGTGCCCTGCAGTCGCTTCAGCGCTCCATTGACCTGAATGACAACAGGGCCGTTTACAGGTCGAGCCTGCTCCTGGACAAGGACCTGGCCAGCCGCAGTGCCGGCCTGGCATGGCTTTACAAGGAGCTTGGGTTTGACCAGATGGCCCTGACCCAGGGGTGGAGATCGGTCATGGAGAACCCTGTCGATTTCTCGGGACACAGAGTGCTGGCCGATTCCTACGGTGATCTGCCCCGGCACGAGATCGCCAGGGTGAGCGAGCTGCTGCAATCCCAACTGCTGCAGCCAATCAACCCCAACCCCGTTCTGCCACATCTGGCCGAGCCGGACCTTTTTATCCTCGAGGGCAGCGGCCCCACAGACCCCTCCTTCAACGAGTACAATGCCATGTTTCTGAGGGATGGGGCGTCGATGCTGCTGAGCGGAGTGGCGGGAAACAAGGACACCCTGGGGGATGAGGTCGTGCTTTCCGGCCTGTCCGGGGGATTTTCCTACAGCCTTGGCCAGTTTCATTATCAGACGGAGGGATTCCGCGACAACAACGACCTCACCCTGGACATCGCCAACGCCTACCTGCAGTGGGCCTTTTCCAGCGACACAAGCTTCCAGACCGAGATCCGCTACATGTCTGCGGATCAGGGGGATCTGCCCCTGCGCTTCGATCTGGACAACTACTCGGAGACCCTGCGCAAGGACTCGATCAATCGCTCGGTGCGCCTGGGCGTGCACCATGGCTTCAGCCCACGTTCAGACCTTATCGGGACGGTCATCCTGCAGGACCGGGAAGATGAGGATCCCTTTTCCATGCCCGGCTTGAGCGTGACGTCGTCTTTGGACAGCCAGGGCCTGCTGGCAGAAGCCCAACATCTTTTTCAAGGGGTCGGCCTGGATACGATCCTTGGGGCCGGGTATCTGTCCTCTGATCTCGACAGGGTCGAAGAGCTGGCGGTCGAGCCCATGCCCATGACCTCCAGGGAATCGGACACTCTGGAGCACGTCAATGCCTATGGGTACGGATCTCTCGAGGGACCCGGGGAAAGTATCTGGACCGTCGGGCTGAGCGCAGATTTTTTTGACGGCCCTACCGTGGAGCAGGATCAGGTCAACCCAAAGCTTGGCTGTGTGTGGAAGCCCCATCCCAAGGCCTTGGTGCACGGAGCCGTGATCAGGACCTTGCAGCGCACGCTGGTGGCCGGGCAGACCATCGAGCCAACCCAGGTGGCGGGGTTCAACCAGTTTTTCGATGACGGCCTGGGGGTGGATGCCTGGCTTTACGGGCTGGGTGCACATCTTCAATTGGGTGAGAATGTGTTCACCGGGGCCAGGGGGTACCTTCGGGAGCTGCAGGTCCCCTACACCCTGACCACTGTCTCTCCTGCCGGGGCGGTCACTCGGGAGGAGGAGGCTGACTGGAAGGAGGAGGTGATCCGGGGCTACATCAACCTGGTGATCAATCCCCGCCTCACCGCGGATGCAGCACTGCAGTATGAGTTGTTCGACAGGGAGGATTTCGTTGGCGAGACCCTGTTCAAGGAGCTGACCACCAGCCGGGCCTCGCTGGGGGTGAGCTACTTTCACCCTTCAGGGTTTCGTGCCCGTGTTCAGGGAACGTTCATTGACCAGGACGGCGAGTTTGGTGATCCCATGCTGGGCCCCGTCGATTCCCGGGACGACCGGTTTTTCGTCCTGGACCTTTCCCTGGGATACCTGATGCCCGACAGGCGGGGGCTTGTCAGCCTGGACATCCGCAATGCCCTGGACGCTGACTTCAACTACCAGAGCACCACTCCAAAGAATCCCGAGCTGGCCCCGGACGTGTACCTGCTTGGAAAGGTCACGTTCTGGTTTTAAACGTTGCAGTTTCCGGCAGTTTCAGCTGGATGAACAGTCAACCGCCAAGGAGGTGCGCTATGCCGAAGCCGAAAAAACCCGGGAAAATCAGAGAGGACGACGCGTTCATGCTTATTGCCGTGTCCGTGAAGGGGGAAGAGGTTCGGGACGTCTTTGTCGTTGATGCCAAGGAGTATGAGAAGCTGGAGAAATCCACATTGAAAGCGGACAAACGGGCGGAGGGGAAAAAGGCCCATGATCCGAAGATCCTCCCTGAGGGGAAAATCATGAAGAGGGATATCCCCATCGCACTCAGGGTGACCAATCCGTGTGTCTACTTTTATCAGGCGGGGTACGGCTGGAGAGCTTACTGCTACTGAAATGAACCTGCCGGGAGGGCACCGTGTTTCGTACTTTGCATGGGACACGGTGCCCACATGACGGGTCCGTGTTGGACAAGCGGCCTGACAGCACACGATTCAAGCCCTGGACGATCGAACAAACGGGCAGGGAGTATGTCAGGACGGCAGGCAGGTGAAGACGGAGAAGTAGTGGAAGGTGCTTCCGGCCA
>CAZUBS010000113.1:983-6412 GCA_964618595.1 uncultured Desulfohalobiaceae bacterium | reverse complement strand
CTTGCCTGGGCCGAGTGCGCATTCGACGAGACCACGCTTGGTGCCGAGGCGCTGATCGATGACCCCAGGGATGCAGCGGAGAAGTTCTGCGATGAATGCCTGCCCCCCCTGGCCAACACCATCCGGACCACGAATGCCACTTTCGAGCAATTCTTCGGAACCGGCGGCAACACCATCATGACGGTCGACCTGCCCTTCTTCTACGTCAACCCCAACGAGGTCGCCCCTGACACCGAGATCCAGGTCGAGGTGTGCATCCTCAAGGTCGGGGACGAAGGCGGCCTGAACTGCGACCTGTGCGACACCCCGCTGTGCTGCTGCACCAAGACCATCGCCATCTACGGGTGCGAGCCCGACGAGTGCTCGGTGTGCTTCCCTTACGTGACCGCCATCGACGACCCCTCCTTTTTCGTGGGTCTGGCCATCACCAACTACAGCGGCGCCGACGGCCCGGCCCTGATCACCTTCAACGCCGGCGGCACCACCGCCTCAATCGAGCGCACCGTGCCCGCCGGGTCGGTCGACGCCTTTCTGCTCGGCGACCTGTCCGCCTCCCTGGCGGCCATGGGCCTGGACACCACCGCGCGCGGCTTTGTCCAGGTGGACATGGACTTTGCCGGCGACGCCTTCACCTTCATCGGCGACGGCACCATGGCCCAGGGCTACCTGCCGCGAAGTGGCGGCTGTGACAGGTGCACCGCTTCTCCAGAGGAGGAGGAGAGGTGGTTACCTGTTTCGAATGGAGATCAGCCCTGACAGGCATGTCACAGAATACCCAAAGCAAAAGGGAAGCTCATCCGGGCTTCCTTTTTTTTGGTTCACCCGGCTCGAAGGTACTTTTCAAAATTTGCCCGATTCGGAAAGAGGCCGTGGGTATTCGGGATGTCCGCTCCGGCACCTGCTGCGTTCAAGAGACCATCCCATGTCATTCCTCAGAAAAGACACGGATTCGGCTGGGCATGAATGCCCACAGCCTCCAACGTGTCTGCTGACCATGTACTCTTGAGCCCGATGAATCAGATTTTTCCGGTCGAACACCGGCGAAAAAGTCTGTAAGATAGGTCTGTTTGAAGCCTGCGGTGGACCACATGTCCCAAAGGCCGGAGGTTTGGTACCAGTGGTCTGACGGCCCGAAACAAGAGGAGAGCAGCACCCCATGGAAAACGCCTTCTGGACAGCCCTCGGCGCCAGCTCATTGGCCGCCGTGGTCACCGCGGCCGGCATTTTCACCATACGCTCTTTTGCCGACTGGGGCAGGAAGTACAGCATCTATTTCGTCTGCTTTGCCGCGGGGGTGCTCATTGCCGTCTCCTTCCTGCACATCATCCCCAAGTCCCTTACGATGACACCCCACGCCCCGGCGTTCCTGCTGCTCGGGTTCATGGCCCTGCACCTGTTCAACAGGTTCATCTCCATCTTCGTGTGCGAGCAGGGTGAAAGCTCCGAATGCCGGCCGGGGCTGATCCCCATGCTCGGGATCGGGCTGCACTCCTTCATCGACGGATTCGTCTACTCCATCACCTTCAGCGTGGGCATCTTCACCGGGGCCCTGGCCGCCACCGGCATGGTGCTGCACGAGTTCCCCGAAGGGATCATCACCTATGTGCTGCTGGTGCGGGGGGGCTGCAGGGAGAAGGCCGCCCTTGTCCTGGCACTTCTGGCCGCCTCGCTTTCCACCCCCCTGGGCATGCTCGTCTCCTACCCCTTTGTGAGCCGCACCGACCAGCCCCTGCTCGGGGCCCTGCTGGCGCTGTCGGCAGGGGCACTGGCCTACGTCGGGGCCACCCACCTGCTGCCCCAGGTCGAGAAGGAGCGACCCCGGCACGGCCTGCTCGCCCTTGGCGCGGGCATCCTGGTGGCGGTGCTCATCGTGCTCTCCAAGTAAGACACCAGCCACGGCCCCCCCGGGCTGCTGCCGCATCCATCAATACCTGCGGCTGAAGCCCCGAGCTGATTTGGGTTATACCCTCCCGGGAACAGAGCGCTTCAGCCAATGCATGCCATCTTATGCAAAGCCGCCTGCCTGGGGAGGACCGGGAGCGCCCGCGGGCAACCGGACCTATGGCCGTGCCCCAGGCACCCTTTTCTTGGCATAGTGTTACTTATTAAAAAATAGTATTTGATTTATTGATTGTTCTTCTTTTTTTATATACACGACTGCCATGCCTGCACTGCTTCAACCCAAGGAGCTGACCCATGACGTCGGAGATTCCTGATGCGCGCATCCAGGACTGCATCCGCTTCCACGGCCACAGCTGCCCCGGTCTGGCCATCGGGATCCGGGCGGCCGAGCTGGCCCTGCGCGAGCTGGACAACCCCAAGGACTCCGACCTCGTGGCCGTCGTGGAGACGGACATGTGCGGGGTGGACGCCATCCAGTTCCTGACCGGCGCCCCACTGGGCAAGGGCAACCTCATCCATCGCGACTACGGCAAGATGGCCTTCTCCTTCTTCCGCCGGGACACCGGGCAGGGCTTCCGCGCGGTGTTGCGCCCGGAGGCGCGGGGAGACGCGGACGGGCAGTCCGCCGCCCTGATGCGCAAGGTCACGGAGGGCGCGGCAACCGAGGAGGACAAAGAGCAGCTCTCCCGTGCCCGCGACCGGATGCAGGAACGCTTCATGAGCCTTCCCCTGGGGGAAATGTTCACGGTCACGCCCCTGGAAGAAGCCCCCCCCAGGCCGCCCAAAATCCTGGAGAGCCTGACCTGCGCCGCGTGCGGAGAAAAGGCCATGGAGTCGCGCACCCGCCGATTCAACGGCCAGACCCTGTGCCTCCCCTGCTTTCAGCAGGTGGAGCAGAAAATCTAGCGCCACACACAACATGCACCTGCCGCGCACACGGCCGGAATTTTCGGAAACACTTTCGATCTGAAACCTGAGATGGGGGGGGGAATGCCATGAAACGCCTTGCCTTGCTTGCACTTTGCCAGTTTTTGTTCGCAGCAACCGCCCTCGGAGCGGAGCGTCCGCAGGGGGCCACAGACACCACCCAGCGAATGGACGAGATCGTGGTCTCCGCAACCCGCTCGGAAATCCCTGTTTTTGACGCTTCCCAGAGCGTCACGGTGCTCTCCAGCGAGGAGATCATGGCCTCGCCCTTCGACAGGTTGGAGGACATCGTCCGCAGCGTCCCGGGCATGTACAACTTTCGGCATTACGGTCTGCAAACCAATGGCATCGTCAGCCCCCTGAGCATGCGCGGCGTCGGAAAAGGGCGGGTCCTGATCCTGGTGGACGGGGTGCCCCAGAACGACAACTTCAACAACTCCATCTCCTGGGTGGCCTGGGGCCACATCCCCAGGGAGACCATCGAGCGCATCGAAATCGTGCGGGGGCCCACCTCGGCGGTCTACGGCTCAGAGGGCCTGGGAGGGGTGATCCACATCATCACCAAAAAGCCCAAGGACCAGCGCCGCACCTCGATCCGCGGCGAGGTCGGCACGGCAGACACCTATGGCGGCCTGGGCTTTCACAGCCAGAAGGTCAGGGATTTCGGCTTTCTGCTCGCCGGGGGGTATGAAGAGAGCGACGGCTGGCACATGGTCAAGGAACGGCACCCTTACGAAATCAAACGCCACCGCGAGGTCGGCAAGGGGTTCGGCAAGGTCACCTACGACCTGACCCCCACCTCCGGCATCAGCCTGGCCGCCCTGCTCTATGACCATGAAACCGGGAAAGGAAGGGAATTTTTCTACGACGAACTGACCCTCAACCAGTACTGGTTGAATTACTCCCACACAGGGGAGGCCTTCGACCTGAACGGGCTGATCTATCTGAACCAGGCCGACAAGACCGCCTTCCAGGACACGGCCAAGGACAATTTCACCTCGCTCTTCCGAAAGGAGAAGTTCGACGGCACCTATAACTGGGGCGCGGATCTCCAGGCGACGATCCTGCGCTTTGAACCCGTGCAGCTCAACCTGGGGGGGGCCTACAAGGACGTCAACCTGGATTACAACGAGGATTTCCCGGGAAGCCCGCGCGATGCCGGCGCTGAGGGCCGGCAGCGCAACGTCTCCCCCTTTGCCAGCCTTGATTTCCGCTTTCTCGAGGCTCGGCTGATGCTCAACCTCGGTGCCCGCTACGACTGGATCGAAACATCGGACGGGGCCAATTTCGACACCCAGGCCAGCGCAGGCAGACCGGCCTATGACAACGCCTTCGACACCGAAACCGAGCAAAGCTTTTCGCCCAAGATCGGCATCGCCTGGCACCCGGACGACAAAACCACCTTGCGTGCCTCGGGCGGGAAGGGCTTTCGGGCCCCGAGCCTGTTCGAGCTCTACAAGGTCCAGGTGCGGGGCGGGGGCACATTTTACCGCGAGGCCAACCCCGAGCTGGAGCCCGAAGAAATCTGGTCCTACGATGTGGGGGCGGAGCGGTTCCTGCGCGACGACCTCTGGGCCCGACTGACCTTTTACCAATCCTTTGCCGAGGAGTACATCGGCGACCGTTTTCTGCGCGCGGTCCCTTTTTCCGGCGGCACGAAGGTTCGTAACGAGTACAAGCTCGACAACATCAGCAAGGTGGATATCTACGGCATCGAGGCGGAGCTGGAGTGGTACCCTGTGAGCGACCTGACCCTCTTCGCCAACTACACCTACAACATCTCCAAAGTCGACGAGGATGACAACAACCCGGAGCTTAAGGGCAACTACCTGCCCAACGACCCCCGCCACCAGACCCACTTCGGCTTCCGGTACCAGAACCCGAAAATCGTCAACCTCGAGGTGACCGCCAACTACTACGCCGACATTTACTTCGACAACGAAAACACCCTGAAGGAAAGCGGCTATTTCACCCTGGACGCCTCTGTCTCGCGCCGGTTTTTCGATCGGTGGACCGCCTACCTGAACGTGGAAAACCTCCTTGACGAGGAATACCCCGTCTTTCGTCGCCGCGGTCTAACCGACACCATCGCGCCGGGGCTGATCGTTTCCGGCGGGCTGAAGGTCGAGTTCTGAAAGGTGCGGGTTGATGACCGGGCGGACTTCGATTACCAGCAGCATATGCGGTTTTTGCCCTTTCCCTGGCCGTAAGCGGTCCGGGCAAGCTTGTACGCGCTTTTTTCAAGGACGGGTTCTGAGAAAAATGAACAGTTCCATGCGATACGGAGAATGATGCAGTGTAACAAGCAGGGGTGCGACTCCGCAGCCATTCCGCAGGGACGGACAACGCGCATGATGAAAACATGTGCACCGACGGCCCGAAGGCCTGACTTCCGCCCGGCGCTGTGGGCCGTCCTGATGGTGGCCGTGGCTTCGATGCTTTGGCCGGGCACGGTGTCTGGGTCGCAAGAACGACAGATCACCGATGCGGCCGGACGTGCGGTGACCGTTCCCAAAACAGTGGACCGGGTCATCTGTTCCGGGCCGGGGTGCCTGCGGCTGCTGACCCATCTCCAGGCCCAGGACCGCATCGTGGCCGTG
>CAZUBS010000113.1:0-973 GCA_964618595.1 uncultured Desulfohalobiaceae bacterium | reverse complement strand
CCCCGCTGTTCGGGGAGTTCCGTGGCCGTGACAACCCCGAGCTCATCGCCGGGCTCACTCCCCAGCCCCAGGTCATCTTCAAGACCTTTGCCGGCCGGGGGCATGATCCCGACCTCCTGCAGACCAAGACAGGCATTCCCGTGGTCGTCCTGGAGTACGGCAACCTGACCTACGGACGCGCCCAGCTGAACCAATCCCTGCGCCTCATGGCGGAAGTCATGGGGACGGCGCAGCGCGCCGAAGAGGTCATTGCGTTCTTCGACGCCCTGGAGGCCGACCTGCGCGGGCGCACCAGGAACATTCCGGCGGACAGGCGTCCCTCCTGTTATGTCGGCGGCCTCGGCCAGAGCGGGCCGCATGGGTTACAGTCCACCGAGCCTTCCTTTGCGCCGTTCGCGTTTACCCATGCCCGAAACGTGGCCGCCCGGGACGCGACACAAAGGCCCGTCTCCCACGCCACCGTGGCCAAGGAGCAGATCATCTTCTGGGATCCGGAGGTGATCTTCGTGGATGTCTCCACCCTGCGGCTCGATGCCGGGGCCGGCGCCCTGGACCAGTTGCGCGGCGATCCCGCCTATCAGGGGCTTTTTGCCGTGCGCAACGGCGAGGTCTACGGCCTCTTCCCCTACAACTCCTACAACCAGAACTTCGAGGCCGTTTTCGCCAACGCCTATTACGTGGGCAAGGTGCTCTATCCCGAGCGGTTTGGTGATATCGACCCCATGGGCACGGCCGAAGAGATCGCCACCTTTTTGAACGGCGGGCCGGCCTTTGAAATCCTGAACACGCAGTTCCACGGCCTGGCGTTCAGCCGGTTGCCGGTAAGGTAGCAGCCCATGTCCCACCTGAACCACGGCAACGTCCCCGCGGCATACAATGCCTATGTGGGGCGCAAAACGACCTTCATACTCGGGCTTGGCCTGGCAACACTGGTCCTCATTCTTTTGGCCGTTTCCCTGGGCCCGGTGCGGGT
>CAZUBS010000112.1:0-6418 GCA_964618595.1 uncultured Desulfohalobiaceae bacterium | reverse complement strand
GCCCTGCAGCACCGGGGGCAGGAGAGTGCCGGCGTCGTGGCCTGGGACGCGGCCAAGCCCAGGGAGGTGAAAGGGATGGGCCTGGTGGCGGACGTGTTAGAGGAGCGCCACATCGGGCACTCGCTCATGGGCAGCGTGGGCATCGGGCACACCCGCTACTCCACCACAGGCTCCTCCCTGCTGCGCAATGCCCAGCCCTTCATGGTCAGGTTCAAGGACCTGAGCATGGCCATCGCCCACAACGGCAACCTGGTCAACACCTACCAGCTGCGCCAGGAGCTCGAGAACTCCGGAACCATCTTCCAGACCACCATGGACAGCGAGATCATCATGCACCTGGTGGCCAAGTACCTGAACGGGTCCAGCATCGAGGAGGCCGTGGCCAAGGCGTGCAACAGGATCCAGGGCGCGTACTGCCTGGTCATACTGGTCAACGACAAGCTGATCGCGGTCCGGGACCCCCTGGGGTTCCGCCCGCTGTCCCTGGGGCGCATGGGCGATGCCTATGTCCTGGCCTCTGAGACCTGCGCCTTCGACCTGCTGGAGGCCGAGTACCTGCGCTGCCTGCGCCCGGGGGAGATGGTGGTCATCGACGGCGGAAAGCTGACCAGCCACCAGTTTGCCGAGCCAGGCCCCCGCAAGGCCTGCATCTTCGAGCTCATCTACTTTGCCCGCCCCGACTCACGGGTCTTTGACGAGACCGTCTACCTGAAGCGCAAGGCCATGGGCAAGACCCTGGCCCGGGAAGCGCCCGTGGATGCGGACTTTGTCATGCCCTTTCCCGACTCTGGGGTTTACGCCACCGTAGGGTATGCCCAGGAGTCGGGCCTGCCCTTTGAAATGGCCATGATCCGCAACCACTATGTGGGGCGGACCTTTATCCAGCCCTCCCAGGACATGCGGGATTTCGGGGTCCGGGTGAAGCTCAACCCGGTCAAGTCCATGATCAAGGGAAAACGGATCGTGATTGTCGAGGACTCCATCGTGCGCGGGACCACCATCCGGACCAGGGTCAAGAAGCTCCGTGAGATGGGGGCTGCCGAGCTGCACATGCGGGTCAGCTGCCCCCCCATCCGCTATCCCTGCTACTATGGCATCGACTTCTCCTCCAAGGGCGAGCTCATCGCCGCCAACAGCAGTGTCCCGGACATTGCCAGGTACATCGGGCTGGACAGCCTGCACTACCTGACAGTGGACGGGCTGCTGGACTCGGTGGGGACAACGGACGGATATTGCCTGGCCTGCTTTCAGGGCGAGTACCCCATTGTGCCGGGCGAATGCATGGGCAAGCTCTGCCTGGAGGGCGCGCCATGAGCGCCAGTGATCTGCAGGCCACCGGCCAGCCCGCCTCCGACCTGCCCTCCACCGATCAGGAGTGGATCGCCCTCGGCCGCGAGGTCCTGGACGTGGAGGCCCAGGGGGTGATCCAGGTCCGTGACGGCCTGGACCATTCCTTTGTCAGGGCCCTGGACCTCATGGACTCCTGCGGGGGCAGGGTGGTGGTCACGGGAGTGGGCAAGTCCGGCCTGGTGGGGCGGAAGATCGCGGCCACCTTGAGCAGCACCGGCACCCCCGCCTACTTCCTGCACCCCGTGGAAGGCGCCCACGGAGACCTGGGCATGATCAGGGAGGGGGACGTGGTCCTGGCCATCTCCAACAGCGGGGAGACGGACGAGCTGAACGGCATCATCCCCACCCTGGCCTCCCTGGGCGTGAAGCTGATCGCTTTGACCGGAAACGGCGAATCCTCCCTGAGCCGCATGTGCCATGTAACAGTGAGCACCAGGGTCTCCAGGGAGGCCTGCCCGTTTGATCTGGCCCCCACGGCCAGCACCACGGCCACCCTGGCGGTGGGCGATGCCCTGGCGGTGTGCCTGATCCGGCGCAAGTCCTTTGGCACGGACGATTTCCAGCGCTTTCACCCCGGAGGCATTCTGGGCCAGAGGCTGTGCCGGGAGGTCAGTGCATACATGCATGCGGGGACCCTGCCGGCCGTGGAGCCTGAAACGCCCTTCCGCGAGGCCTTGAACGTCCTCAACCAGGGCGGGCTGGGCACGCTCATCATCCACGACCGCCGGCGCAAGCTGGAAGGCATCCTGACCGACGGGGACGTGCGGCGGCTGGTGTGCAGCACAGATCCGGACATGAGCGCCCCGGTGAGCCGCTACATGACAGTGGGGCCGCTCACGGGGCGGCCCGGGCAGAGTGCGGCCACGGTGCTGGACATCATGGAGACCCACACCGTCACCGTGCTGCCCATCGTGGACGAGAAACAACAAGTGCTCGGACTGGTCCACCTCCACGACCTGCTGGGCAAGGGCCGGCTCAAGTTCTCCAGAAACGGCGGGTGACAACCCGTGCATGAGAAAGGATCCCTTTCCGGACCATGAAACGATTCATAAAAATTTTCCTGCTGCTGGTGCTGCTCGGGTTTTTCGCTGCGGCACTGAGCGGCGCCGGGCTTTACTTCTGGGCCGTGCGCGACCTCCCCGGGTTCAAGAACATCACGGACTACAACCCACCGCTGGTGACCACCGTCTATACCTCCGAGGGAAGCGTCCTGGGCTATTTTGCCAAGGAGCGCCGCTTCCTGGTGCCCATGCGGGAAATGCCCGCGCACGTTCCCCAGGCCTTTCTGGCTGCCGAGGACAGCGACTTCTACTCCCACGAGGGGGTGGACATGGTGGGCATCTTCAGGGCGGCGCTGCGCAACATCCAGGCCGGGGCCATCGTCCAGGGGGGGAGCACCATCACCCAGCAGGTCATCAAGTCGCTGCTGCTCACACCCGAGCGCAGCTACACCCGCAAGCTCAAGGAAGCCATCCTGGCCTACCGGCTGGAGAAGTACCTGAGCAAGGACGAGATCCTGACCATCTACCTGAACCAGATCTATCTCGGGGAGGGGGCCTATGGGGTGGAGGCCGCGGCCCGGGCGTACTTCGGCAAGCACATCTCCGAGGTCTCCCTGGCCGAGGCAGCCATGCTGGCCGGCCTGCCCAAGGCGCCTTCCCGCTACGCCCCCACCAAGCACCAGCAGGAAGCCAAACGGCGTCAGGAGTATGTGATCGGCCGCATGGTTGCCCATGGGTGGATCAGCCCGGAGCAGGCGGAAGAGGCTCGTCAGGCCGAGCTCTCCATCAACAGCATGCCGGATCCGTCCTGGAGGACAGGAGCCTACTTCCTGGAGGAGGTCCGGCGCTGGCTCATCAAGCGATACGGTGAAAAAACCGTTTACGAGGGTGGGCTGCACGTGCACACCACCGTGGACATGGCGCACCAGGCCGCGGCCGAGCAGGCCGTGCGTGACGGGCTCAGGGCTTCAACCAAGCGCCGGGGCTGGCAGGGGCCAGTCCGGCACCTGGCTCCGGCAGAGTATGACGGGTGGGTGCAGAACAGCACCCTGGCCGTGGACGGGGACAATGCCACGGAGTGGTTCCAGGTCCTGGTGACAGAGGTCGTTCCACAGGGAGCCACGGTCAGGGCAGCGGACAGACAGGGCTTCATCACGGTGGAAAGCATGGCCTGGTGCAGAGAGCCGGATCCCTCCAAGGCCCCGGAGGAGGTTCAGGATGTCACGGACGCCACCACGGTCCTCTCCCCCGGGGACGTGGTCTGGGCTTCGGTCCGGGACGAGCAGGAGCAGGGGAAGCCTGTATCCCTCAACCTGGAGCAGGAACCCAGGGTGGAAGGCGGCCTGGTCTCCATCGACCCGGCAACAGGCGCGGTCAAGGCCCTGGTCGGGGGATACAGCTTTGAGCGCAGCCAGTTCAACAGGGCCACCCAGGCCAAACGCCAGCCCGGATCGGCATTCAAGCCCATCGTCTACTCCGCGGCCCTGGACAACGGCTTCACCGTGGCCTCCATGATGCTCGACGCCCCCATTGTCTACGACGACCTGCAGACCAACTCCACCTGGAAGCCGGAGAACTTCGAAGGCCTTTTCTACGGGCCGACCCTGCTCAGGACGGCGCTGGTCAACTCCAGGAACCTGGTCACCATCCGGGTGGCTCAGAAGCTGGGCATCGACACGATCATCCGCAGGGCACGTGACCTTGGTCTGGAAGCCGAGTTCCCCAGGGACCTCTCGGTCAGCCTGGGGTCGGCATCTGTTTCCCCGGTCAACCTTTGCCAGGCCTACTCTGCGTTTCCCAGGCAGGGCACGACCATCAAGCCCTGGCTGGTGGACAGGGTCACCGAGGCCTGGGGGGAGGAGCTCTATGTCTCCGAGCCCGAGATCAGGGAGGCCGTCAGCCCCCAGACGGCTTACATCATGTCCAGCCTGCTCCAGCAGGTGGTCCAGTCGGGCACCGGCTGGAGGGCCAAGGTGCTCGACAGGCCGGTGGCGGGAAAGACCGGCACGACCAACGAGGAGAAGGACGCCTGGTTCATCGGGTTCACCCCCTACCTGCTGACCGGGGTCTACGTCGGCTTTGACGAGCTGCAGCCCATGGGCAAGTACGAGACCGGTTCCAGGGCGGCCTCCCCGATCTGGGTCCAGTATCGGGAGGCCGTGGAGCAGGACTACCCGGTGCAGGACTTCACCCAGCCCGCGGGCATTGTCATGGCCCGCATGGACGCGGACTCCGGGCTTCTGGCCGGTCCGGATTCCACGAGCAGCTACTTCCTGCCCTTCAAGGCGGGAACCCAGCCCACAACAACCGCCTATGCGCGAAAGAGCTCCGGAAGCAGGTCTTCCGGCCAGGACGGCTCCCAGACCCCCGGTGACTCCCGGCCATCCAGCGACAAGGCCGGTGAGGACCTGTTCCGGCAGGTCTTCTGACGGCTGAGGCCCGGGGACGAAGGTCTTGGACAAGACCGTGCTCAACACTGCCAGTAAGCTGTCGGGAAAGGCACTCTGCAGGAGTTTAGCAGTGCAGAGTCACCTTTGGCCTTTTCTCGGGTTGCGTCCTTCTTCGTCGATATTTTTGTGCGAGAAAAATTACGGGTACTCCCTAGCGTCATTCCCGCGCAGGCGTGAATCCAGTGCCTTTGGCTGAGATGGTCGTAAGATTTCTGGATTCTCGCCTGCGCGGGAATGACGTGCCGATAAAATTTGCCAATGACGTACCGGTAAAGTTTGCCAAGATGAAACGTATTTTCCTGTCATGCAACTATCGACCGAATTCCTGGACGCAACACTAGGTATACAAGGTTTCCCTGAAAGGCTTGAGTAAAGCGGATGGACCAGAAAGCCCTCACGTTTTCCAGCTCCGGGCTGGCCGGGTTTGCTCTCGCCAGCCTGCGCGACGCAGTGGAAACTTTCCGCCACCTGGCAGTGGTCATGGTCCCGGTGCTGGTGGGGGTCAAGCTTCTGCAGGAAGCCGGGCTGGTGGAACCCCTGGCCGCCCCCCTTGCCCCGGTCACCTCGCTGGTGGGGTTGCCGGCCAGCATGGGGCTGGTCTGGGCCACGGCCATGCTCAACAACATCTATACGGCCATGGTGGTCTTCGTGACCATTGCGGCCGTGGAGCCGGTGACCCAGGCCCAGGTCACGGTCCTGGCGACCATGATCCTGGTGGCCCACAACCTGCCGGTGGAGCTCGGCATTGCCAAGCGGGCCGGCACCGGGATCATCTTTCAGCTCCTGGTCCGGGTTGGCGGGGCTGTCGGACTTGGCTTCCTCCTGCACCACCTCTACCAGGGGCTCGGGCTGCTGCAGGACCCGGCGCGCCTGCTCTGGAAGCCAGCCCAGCAATCAGGCGACCCCTCCCTGGCCGCCTGGGCGGGGGGGCAGGTGGTCAGTTTGGGCGCGATCTTCGCCATCATCCTGGTGCTGGTCACGGTCATGCGGATACTGGAAAAGCTTCGGGTCACGGAGCGCGTGGTCGGTCTGCTCAAGCCGGTGCTGCACTGGCTGGGACTGGGCCGCACCGCCGCCCCCCTGACCATCGTGGGGCTGATCATGGGCATTGCCTACGGCGGCGGACTGATCATCAAGGAGTCGCGCTCGGGCACGGTCCGCCCCAGGGACTGCTTCATGGCCATGACCCTGCTGGGGATGACCCACAGCGTTGTGGAGGACACCCTGCTCATGGTGGCCCTGGGAGCACACCTGTCCGGCATCCTGTGGGCCAGGGTGCTCTTCTCCCTGCTGGCGGTCTTTCTCCTCTCCAGGATGCTCACGGTTCTTCCCGGCAGGCTTGCCGCAATGCTTCTCTACAAGAACCGACCCATCCCCGCGGACCCTCAAAGCGCAAGCCCCACCAAACACCCCTGAAGCCCAGGGCCGTAGATTACCCATTTCGCGTATTGCGCGAAATGGGTAATCTACGCTTTCTTGGTCTCGAAATAATTTGCCGGGCCCCCGCCGAATCCACAGGGGCTTCTTCCGCGTTTGACGGGGATGGGGCAAGGTTTGAAAGGCAGAAAAACGTGAGGGGCCCTGGAGGGATGGAGGTGTTCAGAGCAGCTTCAGATC
>CAZUBS010000111.1:0-6421 GCA_964618595.1 uncultured Desulfohalobiaceae bacterium | reverse complement strand
TAGTCGGTGATCTGGGTGCGGTAGTTGTCCCACTCCACCTTCTTGTTGGCCACGTACTGGGTAAAGAAATGGTCGCCCAGGGTTTCCTTCATGAGCTCGCTTCCCTCCATGGCGGCGACCGCTTCGTTCAGGCTGCCGGGCAGGGCGTCGATCCCGCGCTCGGCCATCTCGCCCGGGGTCATCTCGAAGATGTCGTCTTCCACCGGGGCGCCCAGCTCGTACTTCTCCTCGATGCCCTTGAGGCCGGCGGCCAGCATCACGGCAAAGGCCAGGTGCAGGTTGCAGGCCGGGTCGGGGCAGCGCAGCTCCACGCGGGTGGCCGCCTCCTTGCCGGGCTTGTACATGGGCACCCGGATCAGGGAGGAGCGGTTGCGGTTGGCCCAGGCCTTGTACACGGGGGCTTCGTACCCCGGCACCAGGCGCTTGTAGGAGTTGACCCACTGGTTGCTGATGGCCACGAACTCGTTGACGTGGGCCAGCAGGCCGGCGATGTAGTGCTTGGCGTCCTCGCTCAGGTTGTGCTGCGCCTTGGCGTCGAAGAAGGCGTTCTTGCCGTTCTTGAACAGGGACTGGTGCACGTGCATGCCCGAGCCGTTCTCGCCGAAAAGGGGCTTGGGCATGAAGGTGGCATAGACGCCGTGCTTGCGGGCCGTCTCCTTGACGATGACCCGGTAGGTCACGGCGATGTCGGCCATCTTCAGGGCTTCCTGGTAGCGCAGGTCGATCTCGTGCTGGCTGGGGGCCACCTCGTGGTGGCTGTATTCAACGTCGATGCCCATCCTGTTCAGGGAGAAGATGATGTCGCGACGGATGTCGTTGGCCCGGTCCAGGGGCGGGGCGTCGAAGTAGCCGCCCACGTCGATGATCTTGGGCTCGCAGGAATTCTCGAACAGGAAGAACTCCAGCTCGGGGCCCACGTAATAGGAGTAGCCCTTCTCTGCCGCCTTGGCCAAGACCTTCTTCAGGATGTAGCGGCTGTCCCCCTCGTAGGGCTGCCCGTCGGGGGTCTTGATGTCGCAGAACATCCGGGCCACGGGGCGCTCGGTGGGGCGCCAGGAGACCATCTGAAAGGTGGCGGGGTCGGGGAAGGCGACCATGTCGCTCTCCTCGATGCGGGTGAAGCCCTGGATGGACGAGCCGTCAAAGCCCATGCCCTCGTCAAAGGCGGCTTCCAGCTCGTTGGGTGTGACCTGAAAGGATTTCAGCACACCGAGGATGTCGGTGAACCAGAACTGGATAAAGCTGACATTGTGGTCCTTGACTGCCTTGAGCACATCGTCGGCATTCTTGCACTTGAAGACTGGGGTTTCCATAGGATGCATTCCTCCGTGGGTTGTACGTTGTGACCACAGAAGAACAACAAGAATAGGGCCAAAAAGGGAACATTCAATTATATCAAAGAATAAGCTGGAAAAAGACCCGATTTTGACGTTTTGCAAATTACAAATACGTAAAAAGGAGGGCCGATTTCCCCTTGTTTTTTACAAAAGTGTAAAGGTTAGCCCCGCCACCTGTTCATGAACTCGCTTGTGGGGTGGCCCGCGTTGATGTGCCGGATCAGGGAGGAGCCAAAGACCACGCCGTCCACCAGGTCCTCGAGTTCCTCCAGCTGGTCGGGGGAGCTCAGCCCGAAACCCAGGGCAATGGGCAGGGTGAAGATCTCCCTGGCCACCTGCAGCCCCTGCTTGAGCTCCCTGGGCAGCCCGGTTTTGCTGCCGGTTATGCCCATGACCGAGACGAAGTAGACAAAGCCGGTGGCTTTGTCCGCGTACATCTTGAGCCGCTCTGCCGAGGTGTTCAGCCCCACCAGCGAGATGAGGTCGAGCCCGTGTGAGGACAGCTGTTCCACAAAGGCAGAGCTTTCCTCCAGGGGAAGGTCCGGGCAGATGATCCCGGCCACGCCGGCTGCTGCGGCGTCCCTGGCCAGGCTTTCCAGGCCGTACTGGAGAAAGGGGTTGTAGTAGCCCATGAGCACGATCTGGGCTGCGATGCTGTTGCGCCCTTCTTTCAGGGTGTTAAGGATCCAGGGCAGGTCAACGCACTGCTCCAGGCAGTGCAGGGCTGCAGCCTCGATCACCGGCCCGTCGGCCACGGGGTCGGAAAAGGGGACCCCGATCTCGATGATGTCCGCCCCGCCCCGGTCCAGGGCCTTGATCTGCTCCCAGAAGCTGCCCTTGTCCGGATACCCGCCAGGCAGATAGGGGATGAGTGCTTTCCTGCCCTGTGCATTTGCGGCCTGGATGGCCTGGGTCAGTCTGGAAACGGCCATTACCTGCCCTCCTTTTGCTCTTCTTCATAGTCCTGCAGAATGCCCAGGTCCTTGTCGCCGCGGCCGGACAGGCAGACCAGGATGGATTTGCCCTGCAGCTTGGGTGCGTTTTCCAGGACCCAGGCCACGGCATGGGCGGACTCCAGGGCCGGGATGATGCCCTCGTGGCTGGACAGGGTCCGGAAGGCCCGGACGGCCTGGGCGTCGTTGACGCACACGTACCCGGCCCGTCCCGCGGCCTGCAGGTGGGCGTGCTCCGGCCCGACACCAGGGTAGTCCAGGCCTGCGGCAACGGAATGGGAAGGCAGGATCTGGCCGGCCGGGGTCTGCAGCAGCCTGGTCATCATGCCGTGCAGCACGCCGTCGGTGCCCAGGTTGAGGGGGGCGGAGTGGTGGCACCCCTCGTCCCCGGACCCGGCAGCCTCCACCCCGATCAGCGCCACGGAGGTGTCGGGCACGAAGTGGTGGAACATGCCGATGGCGTTGGACCCACCCCCCACGCAGGCGGCCACCATGTCGGGAAGCTTTCCGGTGCGCTCCAGGAACTGGCCCCGGGCCTCCTGGCTGATCACGGCCTGGAAGTCGCGAACCAGGGTGGGGAAGGGGTGGGGCCCGGCTGCGGTGCCGAAGCAGTAGTGGGTGTTCTCCGGGTCGGCGGTCCAGCGCCGGAGGGAGTCGTTGATGGCATCCTTCAGGGTCCTGGTCCCGGACTCCACGGCCACCACCTGGGCACCGAGGAGCTCCATGCGCTTGACGTTCAGGGACTGGCGCCTGACGTCCACCGCGCCCATGTAGACAACGCACTCCAGGCCGAGCATGGCCGCGGCCGTGGCAGTGGCCACGCCGTGCATGCCGGCCCCGGTCTCGGCCAGCAGGACCTTTTTGCCCATCATCCTGGCCAGCAGCCCTTGCCCCAGGGTGTTGTTGATCTTGTGCGCCCCGGAGTGGTTGAGGTCCTCGCGCTTGAGCCACAGGTCGAGGCCCAGCTCTGCGGACAGGTTGCGGCAGAAGGTCAGGGCCGAGGGCCGCCCCACATTGTCCCTGAGCATGGTGGAGAGCTCCTCCTGGAACTCCCTGGAGGGGATGATCCTGATCATGGCCTGCTCCAGCTCGATCAGGGGGGGCATGAGCAGCTCGGGAACGAACTGCCCGCCAAATGTGCCGAAGTATCCTTTTTTCATATCACCGTATCCTTGTACTGTTGGATGCGTGTAAGGGCCGCGCGGATTTTTCCGGGGTCCTTGACCCCGGGATGGTGCTCAACTCCGGAGTTGAGGTCAACGCCCGCGGGGCTGCAGGCCCTGAGTGAGGAAACAAGTGTGTCCGGACCCATCCCGCCGGCCAGCAGCCAGGGCCTGGGGCACTGCAGCCCCTTCAGGCGCCGGGCCTCGAGGACGGTGCCGTGGCCCCCGCCCGAGGTTCCGGCGTCAAGCAGGAAATAGCTGCACACCGGTGCGAACCTGGCCAGCGCAGCCTCCAGCTCGCGCAGGTCCTGGAAGCGCTGCGGCCAGAGCACCTTGACCACCCGCTCGGGGCCCACGGCCCGGCAGAAGTCTTCATCCTGGTCGCCGTGCAGCTGGGCCAGGTCCAACGCTGCCTCCTCCATGGCGAAAAGGACCTGATCCGGATCCTGGTGCACAAAGACGCCCACACGCCTGGGGCCCGGTGCTTTCAGGGTCCCGGCCGCGGCTAAAGTCACGCAGCGCGGGCTGGGCGGGTGGAAAATGAACCCCAGCATGTCCACCCCGAGGGAGGCGCACAGGGTCACGTCCTCCGCCCGGGTCATGCCGCAGACCTTGACCAGCAGCTCAGACACGGGACCTCCACTGCACCAGCCCGGTCAGGGCGGCTTCAGGGCTCGGGCTCTGCATGAGCGAGGTTCCGACCAGCACCGCGTCGAAGCCCGCCCCGGCAAGGTCAGCCACCTCCTGCGGGCGGCTGATGCCGCTGGCAGCGATCCAGAGCTCACCGGACTCCTTGAAGGGGATCAGGTCTCGGCTGGTCGCACGATCGATGGACAGGGTCTCCAGGTCGCGGTTGTTGACCTGGATGATGCGTGCCCCTGCGGCCTTGGCCAGGTCCAGGTCCCGGCGGTCGAAGACCTCCACAACGCACTCCAGGCCGAGGGACCCCGAGAGAAGGGAGAGCTCCTGCAACCCGGCAAGATCGGCGAACATGCGCACGATGAGCAGCAGGGCCGAGGCAGGAGTGGCCGCAGTGCGGCGCACCTGCAGGGGGTGGAAGAGAAAGTCCTTGCGCAGCATGGGCAGGCCTGCCGGGAGCATGTCCGTGAGAAAGTCGAGCCGGCCCTTGAAGTGGTCTTCCTCGGTGAGCACGGACAGGGCCGCCGCACCGGCCTGCCTGTACATGGCGGCCACCTCTGCCGGGCCAAGGCCCAGGTTGAGGTCCCCCTTGGAGGGGGAGGCGCGCTTGTACTCGGCAATGACCGCTCCCGGACCTTTTTCAGCCAGGGCGCGGGAAAAGCCAGGCCGGGGCCCGGTCCAGGGGGGGGGGAACCCGCCTGAAGAGGCAAGCGCCTCAAGGTCCCTGATCTCCCGGGCCTTGGCCTTTCGGAACCGCTCAAGCATAGAGCACCCTGCTGCCGACCCCTTTTTTGACCGCCTCCCTGGCCAGCTCAGAGCACTCGATCAGGTTCTTGCCTTCCTCCAGCAGATAGAGGCAGGCCGCCAGGTTGAGCGCGGTCATCTGCATCATGGCCTCGGGGCCGTCTCCGCCCAGGATGTCGCGCATGACCCCCACGGCGTGGTCCTTGTTCAGGACCACAACGTCCTCGGGGGAATGCCGGTCAAAGCCGAGCCTCTCGGGGTTGATGGCCGTCTTTTCCATGATGCCGTTCTGGACCAGGTAGCAGCGGGCCGGACCAAAGGTGGTCAGCTCGTCGAAACCGCCTGCCCCGTGCACCACCAGGGCCTTTTCCACCCCGGTCAGCAGCAGGGCCTCCCCCATGATGAACAAGAACCCCGGGTCGCCCACCCCGATGAGCTGGTGGGTCGGCCTGGCCGGGTTGAGCAGCGGCCCCATGAGGTTGAACAAGGTCCGGATGCCCAGCTCCTGACGCACCGGCATGATGTGCTTGAAGGCGGGGTGGTAGGCCGGGGCGAAGAGAAACACGAAGCCGTGCGCCGCCAGGTCCTTGGCCACGTTTTCCGGCTCGGTCTCCAGGGGCATGCCCAGGGCCTCGAGCACGTCGGCGCTGCCGCAGGAGGAGGACAGGGCCCGGTTGCCGTGCTTGACCACCTGATAGCCCATGTCGGCCAGGTACAGGGCCACGGCCGTGGAGCAGTTGAAGCTGTGGGAGCTGTCCCCGCCCGTGCCGCAGGTGTCGATGCGCACCCCGGACAGGCCGGGTATGGGCCGGGCGTGGTCAAGGCCCGCCCGCACCCCCGCGGCCAGGTCGGTGGAGTCCTCCCCCTTGGCCCGCAGGCCCATGAGAAAGGCCCCGGCCTGGGACCTGCCGAGCTTGCCGTCCAGCAGGGCGTTGAAGACCAGGTCGGCCTGGACGTCTGTCAGGGGCTGGCGCCTGGCCAGCTGCTCGAGAATTTCACGTATTTCAGGGGTCATTTGTTTCCTCCATGTCGATTGAACGCGCCCGGTTGCATGGTCAGAAAGTTTTCCAAAAGCCGTGGCCCCTCCGGGGTCAGAATGGACTCGGGGTGGAACTGGACCCCGACCCAGGGCCTGTCACGGTAGGAGAGCCCCATGACCTCTCCCCGGCTGGTCCTGGCGGTGGTTTCCAGAAGCTCGCGCCCCTGGTCGGCCTGCACCAGCAGGGAGTGGTAGCGGCAGACCTCGAAGGGGTTGGAAAGACCGGCGAAAAGCCCGCTTCCGTTGTGATGGACCCGGGAGGTCTTGCCGTGCATGATGCGCCCGGCCACGACCACCGGCGCACCCGCATGGCGCCCAAGGGTCTGGTGGCCCAGGCAGACCCCCAGCACGGGAACGCCGGGGTTTAGCAGGGAGAGAAACTCCAGGCACAGGCCGGCGCTTTCGGGCCGGCCCGGGCCGGGGGAGATGCACACCCTGTCAAGCTCCCCGCTCCTGGCCAGGTCGAGGATCCCGGCCTGGTCGTTGCGGATGACCACGGGGTCCTTGCCGAGCTGCTGGAAGGCCTGGACCAGGTTGAAGGTGAAG
>CAZUBS010000110.1:993-6446 GCA_964618595.1 uncultured Desulfohalobiaceae bacterium | reverse complement strand
AACCGGGAGTTCGACGGACAGGGAAACATCGTGTCCCGCGACCTGTCCGCCCGGGCCGTGGACACCTTTCGGAAGCTGGAGCTGGACTGCCTGTTCGTGGTGGGCGGGGAGGGCACCCTGGAGCTGGGGCACGCGTTCCAGGAGCTGGGCCTGCCCGTGGTGGGCATTCCCAAGACAATCGACAACGACCTGGCCGGCACTGACTACACCTTCGGCTTCCAGACCGCGGTCCAGGTGGCCTGTGAGGCCATGGACAGGCTGCACACCACCGGGCGCAGCCACGATCAGGTCATGATCCTTGAGGTCATGGGCCGCAACGCCGGCTGGATCGCCCTGGAGGCTGGCATTGCCGGCGGGGCGCACACCATCCTCATCCCGGAGATCCCCTACCGGCTGGAGAACGTGATCCGCAAGATCCGGCTCCGGGCCCAAGGGGGCAGCCCCTTCAGCATCATCATGGTGGCCGAGGGCGCCCGGGAGGAGGGGGGCGAGCGTATTACCCAGTCTTGCGCCACCACCCGGCTGCAGGGGGTGGAGCAGCTGGGCGGGGTGGGGTTGTATCTGGCCGCCCGGATCAAGGAACACATCGACCTGGAGGTGCGCACCACCGTGCTCGGGCACATCCAGCGGGGAGGGTCGCCCACGGCCTTCGACCGGGTGCTGGGCACCCGGTTGGGAAGCTCTGCGGTTGCGGCCGCGGCCCGGGGCGACTTCGGCACCATGGTGGCCCTGCACACCCCAAACATCGTCACCGTCCCACTGAAGGAGCTGGCCGGAATCTGCCGCACCGTTCCCCCGGAACACCAGCTGATCGAGACGGCGGAGTCCATCGGCATCAACCTGGGCCGAGCCGCCATGTGAGTGGACGTCTTCCTGTGATGAAACTACGATTTGGAGCACCGTCTCCGGGAAAGAGCGGGTTGTGATGACCTTGGATGACAAGATCGAACTGGCCCTGGACCGGGTCCGGGCCCTGTTCCGCGAGTTCGGGCCGAAGCGTGTGGCTGTGGCCTGGACCGGGGGGAAGGACTCCACTGTGGTGTTGGACCTGGTGCGGCGATATGTTGTCAAAGACCTGCCGGACGGCAAGGTGTTGGCGGTTAATCTGGACACCGGGGTGAAGTTTCCCGAGGTGCTGGCCTTTCGGGACCAAATGGCCAAAGAGTGGGGCGTTGCGCTGCACGTGGTCGCCCCGGAGGTGGACATTGAGGGCTATCCAGTGGCCGAGGACCCGGTGGCCTGCTGCCGGGACCTGAAGATCGAGCCGCTCAAGCGGGCCGTGGCCGGGCTTGGGATCCGTGCCCTGTTGTCCGGGGTGCGGGCGGACGAGCACCCTGACCGGGCCGGGCGGCAGTGGAGGGAGGAGCGCAACGATCCCGACCATGTCCTGGCCCACCCCATTCTGGAGTGGTCGGAAATGGATGTGTGGTCCTACCACATGCAGCAGGGGCTGCCCTATTGCAGCCTGTACGACCAGGGCTACCGCTCCCTGGGGTGCGTGCCGTGCACCGAGCTGCCGGCCGGGCAGGAGGAGCGCTCCGGCCGGTCTCAGGCCAAGGAGCGCTCCATGGAGCAGCTGCGCAGCCTGGGGTATTTTTAGCTGGTTGGTTGGGTGACCGGTCTACCAAGAGTTGAACAGGTGGACTTGGTGGACAAAGTGGACGAAGTGGACCGGGTGGACAGAATAAAAAGGCAGAGCAGGGAGTGCTTGTGGTTCCAAAGTATTTACACCGTCCACTCTGTCCACGAGGTCCACTCTGTCCACATTTTTTCTGGGAAGAATTTACCAAGTGGATAGGGGTGTGAACAGGGATAGTGGGCCTGGGGAGCTGGTCGACCTGACGGCGCGGATGGAGGAGGAGCAGGGGGTTGTGGAGCCTGCCTCGGTGGCCGAGTGGGACCTGGTGCTCACTGCGGTGGGCATCCCCCACACCGTCCGCCCGGAACGAGGGCGGTGGCGGCTGATGGTGCGCCAGGAGCACCTGGAGGGCGCCCTTGAGCAGATCCGGGCCTATGAGCGGGAGAACATTCCGGAAGAGCCGGCGCTGCTCCCCCAGGCCCAGGGGGACGGCCAGGCCACTGTGGTGGCCATGCTGCTGCTGCTCGGTTTTTCCATGGTCAGCGACATGCACCTGTCGGGTTTCGGCTACCCGGTCATCCCCTGGAAAGAGCTGGGGATGGTGGATGCCGCAGCCGTGAGGCGCGGGGAGTGGTGGCGGGTGGTGACCGGGTTGACCCTGCATGCGGACGCGGGCCATCTGTTCGGCAACCTGGTCATTGGCGGGTACTTCATCATGGCCCTGTGCCGCAGGGTGGGCTCTGGTCTGGGCTGGCTGCTGGTGATTGCCGGGGGCGGGCTCGGCAACTGGGCCAATGTCCTGATCCGCGGAACGCCCCATCTCTCCCTTGGGGCCTCCACAGCCGTGTTCGGGGCCCTGGGCATGCTGGGCGCTGTCCGGGTCATGGAGGAGCAAACCAAGGGCCTGTCCCGGAGGCTCCTCCCCCTGGGCGCTGGAGCGGCCCTGCTGGCCATGCTGGGCACGGGCGGGGAGCGCACCGACCTGCTGGCCCATCTGTTCGGCTTCGTGGTGGGCGCGGCCCTCGGTGCGGCGGCGATTGCCACCCTGGGAACGAGGGGATTGCGGCGGCAAAGGATGCAGGTGGCCTGCGGCACGGCAGCGGCGTTGCTGCCGGTGTGGTGCTGGTATCTTGCGCTGCAGCAGGGGGTACCGTAGCGGGGGAGGGCGTTGTGGACGGAAGTGGACAAGGGTGGACAGTGTGATCGCAGGGGTGCAGGATCGTCACGCTGCGCTGAATCCAGGACCCTGCCGGGGGTTCAGCAGACCGGAGCCCCTTGGCTTCAAACCTGAAATGCAGTACCTCAACACTCCCATGCCGCAGCACGCTGTACCTCAATTTTCCCGCCGTTCGACCCGCCAGATCCGACTGGGCAATGTGGCTGTCGGCGGCGGGGCGCCGGTGGTGGTGCAGTCGATGACCAACACCGACACCCGGGACGTGGCAGCCACGCTGGCCCAGATCGAGTCGCTGCAGAGCGCCGGCTGCGAGGTGGTGCGCCTGGCCGTGCTGGACATGGAGGCGGCCGCTGCTCTTCGCTCCATACGGGACCGTACATCCGTGCCCCTGGTGGCGGACATCCATTTCGACCACCGGCTGGCAGTGGCCGCTGTCGAGGCCGGGGTGGACGGCCTGCGCATCAACCCGGGCAACATCGGCGGGGCCGCGAACGTGGACCTAGTGGTGGACGCGGCCAAGGCGGCGCTGGTGCCCATCCGGATCGGGGTCAACAGCGGGTCGGTGGAGAAGGAGCTGCTGCACCGGTTCGGCGGCCCCACGCCCGAGGCCATGGTGGAGAGCGCGCTGAGCCATGTGCGCCTGCTGGAGAAACGGGGCTTCGAGCAGATCAAGATCTCCCTCAAGTCATCTTCGGTGCGCGACACCATCACCGCCTACCAACGCATGGCCCAGCGGGTGGATTACCCACTGCACATCGGCGTCACCGAGGCCGGGACGCCGATCAGGGGGGCCACCAAGTCAGGAGTGGGTCTGGGCATCCTGCTCTGGCAGGGCATCGGCGACACCCTGCGGGTCTCCCTGACCGGAGACCCGGTGGACGAGATGCTGGTGGCCTGGGAGATCCTGCGCAGTATGGGGCTCCGGGAGCGCGGGCCGGAGATCGTTTCCTGCCCCACCTGCGGGCGCACCGAGATCGATCTGGTGGTCCTGGCCGAGGCAGTGGAGCAACGGCTGCGCCACGTGCCCCAGACCTTCAAGGTGGCGGTCATGGGCTGCGTGGTCAACGGACCGGGAGAGGCCAGGGAGGCGGACATCGGCGTGGCCGGGGGCCGCGACCTGGGGATCATCTTCCGCAAGGGGGAAGTGGTGCGCAAGGTCAAGGGCCAGAGCGCACTGATGGAGGCCTTCATGGCCGAGTTGGAGCGCTTTCTGAAAGAAAAGGGTAAAGAATGAGGGAAAAGTAAAGGCCGAAAGAGGGATGCTGAATCTTAGAGTCTCAGCCGGCGCCAGTTCTTTGTCCGATCCGTCCCATCGGTCCGATCGGTCCTATCGGTCCTATCAAAGCGCCGGCTGCTGCCTTTTACTTTGGTTTCCGAGTGTTTTCAGCACCTTGGAATGAAAGATAATCGATCCCGATCCCGATCCCGATACCGACCCCGATTCCGATACCGATACCGATAGCGACTGGAAAGGCCAGAAGTAGGAACAAACACCGCAGTAGAAGAATTCAGGATGCACCAATGCGACTCAGCAAAGCCTACGTACCCACATTGAAGGAGGACCCGGCAGAGGCCGAGGTGGTCAGCCACAAGCTGCTGCTGCGGGCCGGGATGATCCGCAAGCTGACCTCGGGGATCTACACCTTTCTGCCCTTTGGGCTCAGGTCTCTGAACAAGGTGGCGGACATCTGCCGCGAGGAGATGGACAGGGCCGGGGCGCAGGAGATCTTCATGCCCATGGTTCAGCCGGCCGAGCTGTGGCGGGAGACAGGGCGCTGGAGCTATTACGGCAAGGAGCTGCTGCGCCTCACGGACCGGCACGGCCGGGAGTTCTGCCTCGGTCCCACCCACGAGGAGGTGATCACGGACCTGCTGCGGGGGGAGATCCGGTCCTACCGGCAGCTCCCGCTCAACCTCTACCAGATCCAGACCAAGTTCCGGGACGAGATCCGGCCCCGCTTCGGGCTTATGCGCGGCCGGGAGTTCGTCATGAAGGACGCCTACTCCCTTGACAAGGACGAGGACGGGGCCGGCCGCAGCTATCAGGAAATGTACGACGCCTACACCCGGATCTTTTCCAGGCTGGGCCTTACGTTTCGGGCCGTGGAAGCGGACACCGGGGCCATTGGGGGCAGCCATTCCCACGAGTTCATGGTCCTGGCGGATACGGGCGAGGACGTCATTGCGGTCTGCACCGAGTGCAGCTACGCCGCCAACATGGAGAAGGCGGCCGCGGTCTGCCAAAAGCCCGACTGCAGCGATGCCTGCGACCCGGTCGTGGAGGTGCCCACTCCCGGCAGACACACTGTGGAGGAGGTGGCTGGATTCTTGAACCTGCCGACGCAGCGCATCGTCAAGACCATGCTCTACCTGGCAGACGGAGAGCCCGTGGCCGCCCTGGTGCGTGGTGATCGGGAGCTGAACGAGATCAAGCTCAAGAACCACCTCGATGTCCAGGAGCTGACCATGGCCCCCCCGGACACGGTGCAGGAGATCACGGGAGCGCCAGTGGGGTTTGCCGGGCCTGTGGGGCTTTCGGTGAAACGGATCGTGGCCGACCTGGAGCTGCGCGCGGCCACGGACTGGGTCACCGGGGCGAACAAGGGCGACACCCACCTGCTGCACGTGGACCTGCGCAGGGACGTCGGCCTGGACGGGTTCGCCGACCTGCGCAACGTGACCCTGGAGGATGTCTGC
>CAZUBS010000110.1:0-983 GCA_964618595.1 uncultured Desulfohalobiaceae bacterium | reverse complement strand
TGTCTGCCCCAGGTGCGACAGCCCCAGGTCGCTTCCCAGGGGCATCGAGGTCGGTCACGTGTTCAGGCTGGGCACGAAATACAGCAAGGCCATGGACGCGGTCTTCCTGGACGAAAACGGCAGGGAGCAGCTGATGATCATGGGCTGCTACGGCATCGGCGTCAGCCGCATCGTGGCCGCGGCCATCGAGCAGAACCACGACAAGGACGGGATTGTCTTTCCCCCGCCCATAGCGCCCTACGAAGCGGCCGTGCTGGCCCTGAACGCCAAGGACGAGACCGTGCTCGGCCAGGCCGAAAAGGTCTATGACGCCGTGCGGGAACTGGGGGTGGACTGCCTGCTCGACGACAGGGACGAGCGCCCGGGGTTCAAGTTCAAGGACGCCGACCTGCTGGGTTTCCCGATCCAGCTGGTGGTGGGGGCCAAGGGCATCCAGAACGGGGTTGTCGAGGTCAAGGACCGGCGCAGCGGCGAACGCGGCGAGATTCCCCTGGAAGGCTTCAGTGCCGCCTTTGCCGCCTGGCGTGAGAAGGTCTGGCAGGGGTGGGGGTTGGAGAGGGAAGCTTGAAGCTGGAAGCTGGAAGCAAGAAAAAGTAGCTCAAAGCTCAAAGCTGAAAGCTCAAAGCAAGAAATGAAACTCAAGGCAAGATGACGAGATCAGGGCATAAGGCTTTGAGGCGGCAGCATCGAATATTTCGGGACAGGTTCATATTGTAAGGGAATGGGACGGATGGGTCGTAGCACAGGGATTGTTCTCCAGGGTTTGCTTTCAGCTTTGAGCTTTGAGCTTTGAGCCAATAGTAGGTCTTCTATGCCCCACATCTTTTCAGTGCACGAGCTGACCCGGGCGGTGAAGGAGGTCCTGGAGGGGGAGTTCCCCTTTGTCTGGGTCCAGGGCCAGGTGGGTGGGGTGTCCCGTCCGGGCCCGGGGCACGTGTACTTCTCCCTCAAGGACGAGTATGCCCTGCCCAACGTGGTCTGGG
>CAZUBS010000109.1:2315-6479 GCA_964618595.1 uncultured Desulfohalobiaceae bacterium | reverse complement strand
AGCTTTTCCTCGATGTTGTTCTTGATCCAGGCGGCGTCCCACCACTCGATGGGGTTGACCGGAATGCCCGAGACGAGCACGGCGAAGTGGAGGTGGTCGCCCCCGGCCAGCCCCGTTGCTCCGGTGGTGCCGATGGTCTGCCCTTTGGCGATCTGTTCCTGCTCTGCAACGTCGATTCTGGACAAGTGGGCGTACAGGGTCTGCAGGCCGGTGCCGTGGTCCAGGATCACGCATTGGCCGTAGATGCCCATGAACCCGGCAAAGACCACCCGGCCGCTGTTGGCCGCGGGGACTGCGGCCTGCGCCAGGGAGGCCAGGTCAATGCCGAGATGGGTCTGCTCGTCTATCTTCTGCCCGTCGTGGTAATAGGTGCGGTGGTCTGCAAACCCGGCCATGGTCGCGGCGTTTTTCATGCGCTGGAAGGAACCGTCCCAGAGAGGCTCCGGCACGGTTGTGGTCCCGATCTTCTGCAGTGCCTCCCGGTTCTTCCGGCGCAGCTCGGTGTTGACCTTGAGGAAGAGCTGCAGGGGGTCGCTGGTGGCTGGAAAGAGATTCTGGAACTGGGGCATCTTGGCTGCCAGGAAGCGGGGGCTGATGGTGATGCTGTCCCGCTTGAAGGTGCGCGCGTTGACATGGTTGTAAAAGCCCGTCTTGATCTCGTTGCCGGCCAGGTCCCTGGCCAGGACAACGGGTTGCAGCCCAGGGTCGGCGGACTGGGGGAAGGCAAAGATGCACAGGTAGTTGCCGGACGGCTGCTCGTAGGCGGGAAAGCTCCATTGTCCCAGGACCACCGAAACCCGTGAAACAGGCTCGGAAAGGGTGAAGGCCACGGCCCCGGCCCCTCCCTGGTTGAGGTTGTGCTGGTGGCTGAGGATCGAAACCACCGGCGGGGCGCTGTCCAGGACCAGTTCGGTCTCCACAGCGACCGTGTTGCCCTTGCCCCAGTTGCTCCAGGAGCGGTCGGTGGCCCTGACGATGATCGAGACCGGACCGTCGGCCAGGCCTTTGGAGGGCAGGGACAGGGTTTCCTTCCAGGTATGTACGGCAGCGGCAAATTCTTCGGAAAGAAGGGTGTGCTCCACGTCCCCCTGCCGCAGCACCACCCGGACGGCGGCCAATCCGGACTTCTGGTCGGAGAGGTGCAGGGAAAGCTCTGAAGAGGGCGAGACAGGGCCGCCTGCCGGGTCCAGGGTGACGGACGGATCTTCCCCCTCGTGGTGGATGACGAACAGGCCCACCAGCCCCGTAAGGGCCAGGAGCACGAGAATGAGCAGCAGTTTTTTCATGGTCTGGAATCAGTGCAGGTATGTGGTTTCGGTCCGGAAAATCCCGGGCATCAACTCCGCGTCAGGGCTGTGAGCCGGAACCTAAAGCAAAAGAGGCGGGTCCTCAAGCCCCAGGATCAGTTTCGAAAACCCTTGGCTGGTGGACATGGCCTCTTTCCCAAGCAGGTGCCCGGGACCGGCTCTTTTCGCAGGAGGCTGCAGGGAGAATGCCGGAAAGTTGGGGAAGAGGAAAAACAGCTCTCAACTCTGCTCCGACTTCTCGTCCATGAGCGAGATGGTCAGCCTGAGAAAGTCGGCTTCGGTGATGATGCCCACCAGGGTTGTGCCGTCAACCACGGGCAGACAGCCGTACTTGTTGGTGAGCAGGATTTCGGCTGCCTGGCGCAGGCTCATGTCCGGGGGAACCGTGACCACGTCCCGGTTCATGATCTCGCTGATGGGGATGCCGGCATCCAGCTCGTCCTGGATGTCCTCTTCGATGTCCGCCAGCTTGGAGACCGTGGCGGCAAGGATGTCACGGTGGGTGACCAGCCCTGTGAAGTCGCCGGTCCGGTCCACGATGGGGATGTGCCGTATCCGGCCCAGAGACATGATGGAGCGGGCCGAGAGCAGGGTGTCGTCTTCCATGAGGGTGAAGGGGTCCTCGGTCATCACCTTGCGAACGGTGAACATGGTGTGTCCTTTGGTTTCCGGTTGTGTGCCTGTCGTGACGGATGAATTTTTCCCGTGTGAAGGGCCCCTGTCAAGCCCGGTGGTGGAGTGTGAGGGGCCGGCAGCCGTGTTGACTTCACAAGGGAAATCTGTTCTGGACGGGCCACGATGGCCGGGGGAGGTCGCGAAAGTTGCGTATCATCCCCCGGAACCCGGAGGAGATCCTTTTTTGTCTTCACTCGACCTCAGGCGTTGCCGGGAACGCATGCTGCGCGAGCAGCTCGCGGTCCGCGGCATCGACGATCCCAGGGTGCTTCAGGCCATGGGACGTGTCAAGCGTCATTTGTTCGTGGACGAAGCCCTTCGGGCGCGGGCGTACGAGGACCTGGCTCTGCCCATCGGACACGGGCAGACCATCTCCCAGCCACTCACCGTGGCCAGGATGACCATGAACCTCGACGTGCAGCCCGGCATGAAGGTCCTGGAGATCGGGACCGGCTCGGGGTATCAGGCTGCCGTGCTCTCGGAGCTCGGGGCGGAGGTCTACAGTGTGGAACGTTTGAGCCCCCTTTTTCATGCCGCCCTCAAGCGTCTCAACACCCTGCGCTACTTCACGGTCAGGTTGAAGCTGGACGACGGGACCATGGGGTGGCCTGCTGAGGCCCCGTTCGACCGTATTCTGGTCACCGCGGGGGGGCCGAGGGTCCCGCTGCCGTTGCTGGAGCAGCTTTCCGACCCGGGACTGATGGTCCTCCCGGTGGGTGATGAAAAGCGTTCCCAGCGGCTGGTCAGGATCCGTCGGCAGGACGGCAAGGCCTTCAAGCAGGACCTCGGGCAGGCGGTCTTTGTCGATCTGGTGGGGGAGCATGGCTGGGCATAGGCACCCCAGGGCAGGGAGCGTCAGGCAAAACAGGCTCGTCCTGTCCGGCATCGGCTTCATGATGGGCATTGCCGACATCATCCCCGGCATATCCGGCGGGACCGTGGCCTTTATCGCCGGCATCTACGAGCAGCTCCTGCTCTCCATAACCAGCCTGAACCACCTCTTTGTGAAGAAGGTCCTGGCACTGGACATCCGCGGCGCGCTGGCGCAGATCAGGGCCGGGTTCCTGGTTCCCCTGCTGTGCGGCATACTGGTCTCCCTGCTGCTCATGTCCAGGATCATCCACTGGCTGCTGCAGGGGTACAAGGAGCTGTTGCTCTCCTTTTTCCTGGGCCTTGTCAGCGCCTCCATCCTGGTGGTGGTCCGGCGGCTCCCTCCCTGGAACGCAGGCAACGCGGCATTTCTTGTCCTCGGCTTCCTGGTGGCCTTCGTGCTGACCGGGATCATCCCCCGGACCACACCGCAGACCCTCTGGTTCCTTTTTCTGTGCGGTTCGGTGGCCATCTGCGCCATGATCCTTCCAGGGATCAGCGGGGCGTTCATCCTTTTGTTGCTGGGCAAGTACGAGTTCATCACGGGAGTGCTCAAAAACCCCTTTTCCCTGGAGCACCTGCAGGCCATTCTCGTCTTTGGCACCGGCTGTGTGACCGGGCTGGTGCTGTTCTCGAGAGTGCTCAGGAAGGGCCTGACCCTGGCCTACGGCCCGACCATGAGCCTGCTTACGGGATTCATGGCCGGGGCCATGCGCAAGCTGTGGCCCTGGAAGAAGCCCGTGCCGGCCACTGGCGTGGACCATGGCGCGGCAGCGGTTCACGAGTACAATGTGCTGCCACCGGAAGTGAGCGGCGAGGTTGTTCTTGCCGCCCTGCTCTTCCTGGCCGGCTTTCTGCTCATCCTGGCCCTGGAGATGAGCGGCGCGGGGTCCAAAAAGAGAGATCCCCAAGAGCTTGCCAGTCCGTGAGGAAGGCTTACATAGCCCGCTTGAGGGAAGATGTTCGGCACATGTCGGTGCAAGGTTCAATCAAAGACTCAGGAGTAGCTGGATATGACTGGGAAGAGTGACTGCGCCTCGTGCGCATCGGCCGGGAAGGACGCGGGTTCCGGGGCCGGCACCGTGCTGCAGGACCAGCGCCTCAGGTCCACCCTGGACAGGATCGCCCGCAAGCTGTTCGCGATGAGCGGCAAGGGGGGCGTGGGCACGAGCTCGGTGGCGGTCAACCTTGCGGCTGCCCTGGCCTCGTCCGGGCCCAAGGTCGGGCTCCTGGACGTTGCCATCCACGGGCCCACAGCTCCGCACCCGCTGGTGAACCGAGCGGTGTTCGACGTCAACCCCGGCTCGCCCCC
>CAZUBS010000109.1:0-2305 GCA_964618595.1 uncultured Desulfohalobiaceae bacterium | reverse complement strand
GGAGACTGAGTGCCAAGAGGTACAACGACAGCCTGTCCGTGGGTTCGGTGGAGTCCCGGCTCAAGGACGCGGACCCGGCAGTGTTGTGGCGCGGGCCCATGAAGCACGCGGCCATCCGGCAGTTCGTTTCCGACGAGGACTGGGGAGAGCTGGATTTCCTGGTCGTGGACTCGCCCGCCGGCACGGGGGACGAACGCATGACCGTGCTCAAGACCGTGCCGGAAGCCTGGTGCGTGGTGGTCACCACGCCCCAGGAGATATCCCTGGCCGACGTGCGCAAGGCGCTCAGCTTTTTGAAGCACGCCAAGGCCAACATTTTGGGCGTCGTGGAGAACATGAGCGGCCTTGTCTGCCCGCATTGTCAGGAGGAGATCCCCCTGTTCAAGAAAGGCGGAGGCGAAGCCATGGCAGGTGCCTACGGCCTGGAGTTCCTGGGGGCTGTGCCGTTGGACCCGGCCACTGTCGTGGCTGCGGATCTGGGCAGGCCGGTGGTTCTTCTGGAGGAGGACTCAGCGGCCAAGAGCGCCTTTCTCCGGCTGGCCGAGCGTATCAAGGGTGCTGTCGGGAAGCGTCAAAAGGAAGCTGTGGAGGCTGAAGATTGATCGGGCATGCTTCGTGCATATTCGCCGTTGCAACCGGCAGGTGACAGGAAAGGCGCCGCAGTGGTGCAAAAGCCCCGTGCCAGGGGTCTTGACCCTGGACGGGAATGCAGTCAAGAGGTCACGAGCAGGCAATGACTGGACTTGTCTTGACGATCTCACTCGCGGTGCGGCCCGTTGTTCTGGCCAAAGCGGCGGGTTCCGGCAAAAAGCCGGTACCAGGCCCCGGCCCAAGGGTGGGTGGCGAAAGGGCCGGCGCCGCTTGGTTTGCAGGTCTGTCTGCAAAACCTTGCACCAGGCGAGGATCGCTTCCTGCAGCTGGCCAAACCCCCCGGACGAGCTGAAGGACGTTCATGATGCAGAGAATTTTTTGCGACGTGTTGGCCTGCAGCGTGCTCCTGGCCTGGGTTCTGACAGCGGCTGAGGGGAGTGCCGGGATTATCTACAAGTATGAGGACGAAAACGGCTGCCTGCACTTCACCGACCTGCCCGTTTCTGACAAATATCGTCCATTTCTGGTCTTCCGAGACCACCCGGAAGTGGAGTTCGAGGAGCTGGTGCGTCTGGTCAAGAAGTACAGCCGTCTGTACAATGTGGACGAGTATCTGGTGCAGGCAGTGGTCCAGGTGGAATCGGCCTTCAAACCGACCGCGGTATCCCATGCCGGCGCCCAGGGTCTCATGCAGATCATGCCCGAGACCCAGAAGGACCTCGGCCTGCTGGAGCCCTTTGATCCGGATTGCAACATAGAGGCTGGGGTCAGGTACCTGAAGCAGATGGTCAGCCGGTTCGGAAACGTGGTCCACGCCCTGGCCGCCTACAATGCCGGACCCTCCCAGGTTGTCAGGTACAAGGGGGTCCCCCCCTTCCCCGAGACCCAGCAATACGTGAAGAAGGTCATCGCCTTGTACGAGAATCTGAAGACCAGGCAGTAACATGTTCAATCTGGCAAACAACATCACTCTGGCCCGAATTCTGACCATCCCCCTGCTCGTGGTCATGCTCTCCTTTCCCAGCCGGATGATGTGCCTGCTGGCCATGCTCCTGTTCATCATGTCCTCGCTGACCGACCTGGTCGACGGGCTCATCGCCAGGCGCTACAACCTGATCACCACCATGGGCAAGTTCCTCGACCCTCTGGCCGACAAGCTGCTCATCACCTCGGTGCTGATCATGCTGGTCCAGCTGGGATGGGTATCCGGATGGATCGCAGTGCTCATCATCGGCCGCGAGATGACGGTCACGGGGCTCCGGGCCATAGCAGCGGAAAAGGGCAAGGTCATAGCCGCGGACAGGTACGGCAAGCTGAAGACCATCCTGCAGATCGTGGCCCTGTGCCCGCTTATCCTGCATTACTCCTGGTTCGGACTCGATCCGAAGCCCATTGGTTTTTTTCTGCTCATTCTGGCCCTGGTCCTGACGCTCTTTTCCGGGGCCAACTACCTCTACAACTTTTTCAGGTTCTGGACCGTCAACGAGTGAAACGAGCCCTGGGGAGGTTCCATGGCCCAGATAGATGCCTTTTTCAAGATGATGCACGAGCTCGGTGCGTCAGACCTGCACCTCTCGGCAGGCTCCCCCCCCATCATCCGCCTCAGGGGTGAGATCCAGCGTGTCAGGTACAGGGTCCTGGAAAACGAGGAGCTGACAAAGCTGCCCTACGAGATAACCCCGGAGAACAAGTCCAAGACTTTCGAGAAGGGCGG
>CAZUBS010000108.1:0-6492 GCA_964618595.1 uncultured Desulfohalobiaceae bacterium | reverse complement strand
CAGGGCCTCGAACAGGGGCAGCATCAGGATCTTGTAGATGTCCCGGGCAAAGGCGTAGCAGGCCAGCATGCCCACGAACACCGCGATGAAGGAGCGCACCAGCCGCTTCTTGAGCTCCATGAGGTGATCGGTGAGGTGCATCTCGCCCTGGGCGCCGTTCTGCTCCTCCTTGCCCTCCTCCCGGCTCTCCTCTTCGGACCCGGATGCTTCCGGCTTGTCCTGGGGCGTCTCGGTCATGCCTTGCTGCTCTCCCGGGTTTGTTCCTCTTCCTGGAAATCGGCCCCCTCGTCGGCAGGTTCTCCCGGACTGCTGCCGGAATCCGGCGCCCCCTTCTCCGCAACCCGATCTTCGGCCGAGTATTCTTTTTCCCCGGCGTCTTCAGCGGAGTGCACTGACCCGGCTGCGGGATCGGCCCTTTCGTCGGTGGGCTCTTCCGTTTCAGGACTGCTGCCGGAATCCGGCTCCTCCCTCTCCGCAGCCTGATCTTCGGCCGGGGATTCCTTCTCCCCGGCTTCTTCGGAGGGTTGCTCAGACCCGGCCGCGCTCTCGGGCTTCTCATCAAAGAGCTTCTTCTTGACCTTGCTCTGGCGCTCCTCCTGCTCCAGGCGCTCAGCTTCCAGATCGACGGTCCGCTTCACGTCGTTGCTCATGCGCTTGAATTCGGCAAAGCCCTTGCCAAGAGTCCTGGCAATTTCCGGAAGCTTCTGCGGCCCGATCACGATGAGGGCGATGACCAGAATGATCATCAGCTCCGTGGTTCCAATTCCAAACATAATGTGCCTCGTTTAAAAGTTCGAAGGCTGAAGTTCGAAGCTTGAAGCAAGAAAAACTCTTCGTCAGGTATCAAAAAGAGAGAGGACCGAAAAAGGCAAGGTCCGTGATCCATCCTAAACCTGCCGGAACAACGCGACTCTTCCCCTGGCGTACCCTTGTTTCACTTCGAACCTCCCCCTTCGCTGAAGCTACGGGGGACAGGCCGACTTCGAACTTCAAGCTCTTTCTTGCTTCCAGCTTCGAGCTTCGAGCTTTTCCTACTCCCACTCGATGGTGCTGGGGGGCTTGGAAGAGATGTCCAGCACCACCCTGTTCACACCCTTGACCTCGTTGATGATCCGGTTGGACATCCTGGCTAGGATCTCGGAAGGCAGCCTGGACCAGTCCGCGGTCATGGCGTCCTTGCTGTCCACGATCCGGAGGGCCACCACGTTTTCGTAAGTCCGCTCGTCCCCCATGACACCGACGGTCTTGAGGGGGAGGAGCACTGCAAACCCCTGCCAGACCTTGTAGTACCAGTCAGAGGCCATGAGCTCGTTGTGCACGATCTTGTCTGCCTGTCGCAGCATGTGCAGCCGCTCGGGCGTGACCTCGCCGATGATGCGGATGGCCAGGCCCGGCCCGGGAAAAGGATGGCGCCAGACCAGAAAATCGGACAGGCCGAGCTCCATTGCCACCTTGCGCACCTCGTCCTTGAACAGCTCGCGCAGGGGCTCCACCAGGGAGAGCTGCATCCGCTCCGGCAAGCCCCCGACATTGTGGTGGCTCTTGATGACCGCCGACGGGCCCTTGAAGGACACGCTCTCGATAACATCAGGGTAGAGGGTTCCCTGGGCCAGGTAGGTGACCCCGGTGAGGGCCCTGGCCTCCTTGTCAAAGACCTCGATGAAGGTGTGGCCGATGATCTTGCGCTTCTCCTCCGGGTCCTCGACGCCCTTGAGCCGGTCAAGGAACAGGTCCTGCACCTGGACGTAGGTGAGGTTCAGGTCGGGAAAATGGCGTTTCAGGTAGGTCACCACCTCCTCGCCTTCGTCCATCCGGAGCAGTCCGTTGTCCACGAAGATGCAGTGCAGCTGGCGTCCGATGGCCTTGTGCAGCAGCAGGCTGACCACGGTGGAGTCGATGCCCCCGCTCAGACCGCAGACCACGTGATCGTCCTTGATGGTGCGCGGCAGCTCCTCCATGAGCCCGTCAACGAACGAGGCCATGTTCCAGGTCGGCTTGAGCTCGGCCACCCCGAACAGGAAGTTGCGCAGCATCCTGTCGCCTTCCTCGGTGTGGGCCACCTCGGGGTGGAACTGCAGAGCGTAGATGCGCCGCCCGGTATCGGCCATGGCTGCAACGTCGACGCTTCCGGTCCTGGCCAGGACCGTGAACTCAGGGGGCGGGGAGAGCACCTTGTCCCCGTGGGACATCCAGACGTTGAGGGGCTCCTCCCTCTTGAGTCCTTGCCAGAGGGGGCTTTCGGCGACAAGGTTGAGCTCGGCGCGCCCATACTCCCTGTCCTGGGCCGGCACGACCTCCCCGCCCAGCTCGCGGGCCAGGAGCTGCATCCCGTAGCAGATCCCCAGCACGGGCAGCCCCCACTCGAGAATGGAGGAATCCATGCCCGGCGACTCCGGGTGGGTGACGCTGGCCGGACCGCCGGACAGGATCAGTGCCGAAGGCGAGAGCCGCTTGAGCTCATCGGTCGGGATCGTGCAGGGGTGGATCTCCGAGTAGACGCCCGCTTCCCGTGTTCGCCGGGCAATGAGCTGGGTGTACTGGGACCCGTAATCGAGAATGATGACCTTGTCTTCCTGCTGCATGCTTCACCCGCGGCTGTGGTGTGGTTGTCGCCGGCTTGAACCGACCGGGATCAGTAGGATTCCACGCGGTAATTCGGGGCTTCCTTGGTGATGATGACATCGTGCACGTGGCTCTCCCTCAGTCCGGCCGGAGAGATCTGGACAAACTGGGACTCGGCCTGGAGCTGCGGGATGTCCCTGCACCCGACATAGCCCATTCCGGAGCGCAACCCGCCGATGAGCTGGTAGAGGCTGTCCATGACCGGGCCCTTGAAAGGCACGCGGCCAACGATACCCTCCGGAACCAGCTTCTTGGACTTCTCCTGGAAGTAACGGTCCGAGCTGCCATCCTTCATGGCGTCGATGGACCCCATGCCGCGGTAGATCTTGTAGGTCCGGCCCTGATAGAGGATGGTTTCGCCGGGGCTCTCCTCGGTCCCGGCCAGCATGCTGCCTATCATGACAGTGTCAGCTCCGGCCGCAATGGCCTTGACCACGTCGCCGGAGAACTTGACCCCGCCGTCGGCGATCAGGCAGCAATCCGCCTTTCTGCAGGCCTTGACCGCCTCCATGATAGCCGTGATCTGGGGCACACCCACACCCGCCACGACGCGTGTGGTGCAGATGGACCCGGGCCCGATGCCCACCTTGACCGCGTCCACCCCGGCTTCGATCAGGGACTTGGCCCCTTCGTAGGTGGCCACGTTCCCACCCACCAGCTGACAGCGGGGAAAGGAGGACTTGATGTCCCGCACTGCAGTGAGGATGTTCTTGGTGTGACCATGGGCGGAGTCCATGACGATGACATCGACTCCGGCGCCAAGGAGCACCTCCACCCGCTCGGAGCGGTCGCCGCCGACACCGACCGCGGCACCGACCCGAAGGCGGCCGAGCTCGTCCTTGCAGGACTGGGGATATTTTTTGACCTTCTCGATGTCCTTGATGGTGATCAGCCCCTTGAGCGTGTTCTGCTCGTCCACCACCAGAAGCTTTTCGATGCGGTTTTGGTGCAGCAGCTCTTTGGCCCGCTCCATGTCCGTCCCCACGGGGACGGTGATCAGGTTCTCGCTGGTCATGACGTCGGAGACCAGGATGTCCATGTCCTTGACAAAGCGCACATCCCTGTTGGTCACGATGCCCACCAGCCGGTCGTTCTTGACCACCGGCAGACCCGAGATCCGGTACTCGGACATGACCTGCAGGGCCATGCCCACGGTGTAATCGGGCTCCACAGTGACAGGCGCCACGATCATGCCGCTTTCCGATTTCTTGACCTTCTCCACCTCCAGCCGCTGCTGCTCGATGCTCATGTTCTTGTGCACGATGCCCACGCCCCCGGCCCGGGCCAGGGAAATGGCCATCCTGGACTCGGTGACCGTGTCCATGGCCGCGCTGAGCAGGGGGATGTTCAGGGCTATTTGCGGCGTGAGATAGGTGTTCACCTCCACCTGGTCCGGAAGAATCTCCGAGTATCTGGGCTGCAGCAGGACATCGTCAAAGGTGAGACCGGTCCCGATTATCTTTTCCATGGGTGCTCCAGTGTGGTTCCTTTCTGCGGGGATTTCTAGCACATGTTTCAAGCCCCGCAAAGCGGGGATTCGGGCACCCTCCAGAGATTCGAAGAGCAAAGCCCGGAGCTGGAAGCTCGAAGCAAGAAAACCGCTTTCGCCAGCAGCACCCACTTCCAGCGTCTTCTGACTTCGAGCAATTCTCTCCTCCTTTGAACTTCCCCTCCCGAACATTCTTAAGCTTTGAATTCTTCTCTCTCTTGCTTTCAGCTTCCAGCTTCCAGCTTCGAGCTTTTTACTCTTGGATCTCCTGAGCAGCCTGCTCCTTCAGACCGGCCTCGGCATCCGGCGCCTCGAGCACGGCCCGGAAATGCTCCCCGGCCTGGTCGGGATCGTCCAGATAGTGCTTGTACAGGATGCCCAGGTTGAAGTGGGCGGTGACATTGTCCGGATCATTCGCAAGGACCCTGTTGAGATACTCGGCTGCTTCCTCGTGGTTGCCGGCCCTGAAGGTGGACATGGCCAGCTGGTTGAGCAGCATCACGTTCTCCGGTTGCGACTGGAGGGCCCGTTCCAGGAACAGGGCCGCCCTGTCCCAGGAGCCTATGGTCATGAAGGCCTCTCCCAGGGCGGTCAGGACGGCCGGGTCGTCCGGGTTCTCATTGAGCCGCTCCATGAGGGCGGCGATCTGACCCATGCCCCCTTCCTCGCCGTGGTCGTGCTCCCTGACCTCCACCCTGCGCGTCAGGGAGGGGTTTTCGATACGGTACACAAATGAGAACACGAACAGGGCCCCGAGCCCCAGCGCCATGATCAGCAGAACGCCGTTGCGACCAGCCCTGGAGTTACTCATGGGGACCGTCCTGCAAAAGCTCCATCTGCGCCAGTCGCTGGGCGATGCGCCTCTGCTTCTGGGCCAGGAAGACCAGGTAGCCGCACACACCGATCCAGACCACTGCATTGCCGGCCATCAAAAAAATACTGTTGTCCATAACGCGTCTTTCCTGTCTGCGGTTAACAGTTTGTTGAAAAAACCCTTTCCAGCAGCCCGTTCAAAGCTGCATCTGCATCCAAAATGTTTCTCATCTGAGCATCAGTGGGCTGACAGCAAGGCGTCAAGCCGCATCTTGTCCCTGAGCTGCCGCCACCTGAGCCAGACGATGGTGACAACGAAGACGCCCCAGGCCCCCAGGCCGACCAGGACGGTGGTCAGCATCTCCGGCTCCAGCCCCCCTTCGGCGCTGGCCAGCACCGCCGGGTGGATGCTGCGCCACAGCCGGGCCGACAGGAACACCAAAGGCACGTCCAGAAAGGCCACGATGCCAAGGACCGCACACAAGGTGCGGCGCCGCTCCCCTCCAAGCTCGGATCCGCGCAGGATCAGGTAGGCGGCATAGATGAACCACATGATCAGGGTGGTGCTCAGGCGGGGGTCCCAGGTCCACCATGTGTTCCAGGCCGCCCTGGCCCAGAGGGAGCCGGTGAGCAAGGCCAGTCCGCTGAACACCACCCCCAGCTCGGCAGCGGCGCCGGCCAGGATGTCGTATGCCGGCCGGCGTTGCAGCAGGTAGCCGATGCTGGCGGCAAAGACAGTGAAAAAGCAGACCAGCGCCCACCAGGCCAGGGGCATGTGCAGGTAGAAAATCTTCTGCACCAGCCCCATGGTCTGCTCCACGGGGGCGTAAAACCAGACCAGTGCCTGGCTGGCCACCAGGGCCGCTCCCGATGTCACCGCCAGCAGCACCGGCAGGGTGTATCTCGATCGTGTCACAGGGATTTGCATGTGGTCACTCCGCTTTCGAGTAGACAAAGGGGAAAAGCAGCAGGGCCGCTCCCGTGAACAGGGCGTCAAAGGCTCCGGCCAGACCGAACCAGGAGCTGACTGCTTCCACGGGTTCTCCGCTCACCAACCCCCCCCCGACCCTGATCCCGGTCAGGAGCAACGGAATCAGCAGAGGAAAGACGATCACCGTGAGCAGGGAGTCCCGTCCGCTCTGCCCCTGCCCCAGAGCCCCGAGCAACGAACCCAGGACAACGAGGCCCCAGTCGACAATCAGCAACAGGGCCAGGGCCTGGGGCCAGGAGCCGATCTGTTCGATGCCCAGAAAAATGATCGAGGCCGGCAGGAAAAGACCCTGGACCAGGAGCAGCAACAGCCACCCCGCCAAAGCCTTGGCCAGCCAGACACCCTGTGCCGGCAGGGGGGACAGGATCAGCCCCAGCCGGGCTTCGTTGTCCTCTTCCAGCCCGTACAGGGTGTTGAAGATCAGGACCAGGCTGAAGCTGGTGGCCAGCCAGAAGATGGCCGCCGCCCACTGGGGATCGATGGGCTGGCTGCTGTCCTGGGCCAGGCTGAACACGAAGATGAGCAGCAGCCCCATCAAGGCCGACTGTGCCAACCCCTGGCCGTTGGTGACGATGAT
>CAZUBS010000107.1:0-6574 GCA_964618595.1 uncultured Desulfohalobiaceae bacterium | reverse complement strand
GCTTCCCAAGGTCCTGTCCGTGCTCGAGTCCTGCGGCGTGGACATTGTGCCCGGAACAGCCCAGCTGCAGGTCCCCCGGGCCGATCTCACGGTGCCGCACCGGCCCGGGCTTGCCGTGGACCCGCTTCTTGCAGCGCCGTTTCTCGCCCTGCCGGGTATCTCGGGCGGGCGGGTCACCCTGCGCGGTGCGTGGCCTTCGGGCCAACCCGAGGCGGATGTCCTCGTTGATCTGCTGACCGGGTTCGGGTGTCTGGTGCAGCCTGGTCAGGACGCCATCGAGTCGCTGCCGGGGAAAGCTTCCCAGAGCGGGGTCATGGACATCAGCACGGCACCGCGGCTGCTCCCCCTGGCAACAGCCCTGGCCGTGCTGCTGCAACGCACATCCACCATCCTGCTCCCGGAAATCAGCCCCGAGCTGCGTTACTGCCGGGAGTTTCTGACAGAGCTCGGCCAGGAGCACCGCCTGCAGGACGGGGGCCTGATCATCGAGCCGTTCACCGGTCCCGGGGCCAGGAAAAGGACCTTCACCACGCCGCACCCCCTGTGGAGCCTGGCCTTGTCCCTGACCGCCTTCGCCCGCTCGGGCATCCTGCTTTCCAACCCAGGCGACATGGCCCGCCTCTGGCCCAGGTACTGGTCCGCTTACAGAAGCCTTCCCGCACCAGGCGACCTGCTGCGGCTGCCCCACAAAGAAGAACCCCAGCCTCCCTCTGGAGAGCCCCATGCCAGAAGACGATTCCATGTCGACTGAGTCCCTCAGGCTTCTCGAAGAAGAGGTTGCCAGGCTCTGCCTGGAAAAGGAGCGCTGCGACACGACCATCCGCGCGCTGCGTGCCGCAGAAGATGTGGCCGCCGGCGCCGTGTATGCCGCAGAGATCTTCGACCTGCAGCAGGAGAAGCTGCGCCTCGCTGTGGAAATCGATTACAGACAGAAGAAGATGAGCAGGCTCAGGGATGCCTGCGGAGCGGAAAACACCCCTCGCACATGAACGCTTCCCGACCACGCATGGCCCTGGTGGGCCCTGGAAAGACCCTCTCCCGGGCTGCACCGTTTTTCCTGGGCACGCGCTCGCCTTTTCCCAGACCGCGGGCCGAGCTCGTCGCAGTGGCAGTGACCGATGGACCACACCCCGGACTGGCCGGAGTCGGGGTCCCGGTTTACACCCATTGGAGTGAGCTGGTGGCCGCGCACCACATTCAGATTGTGGTCAACATGAGCAGCGATCCCATGCTCCGGTCCGACCTCAGGAAGGGGCTGCCCCTGGACACCGAGCTGCAGGAATCTCCCCCCGGCAGCCCCTCCTATGCCTCATTCCTGGCCCGTCAGGGGCTGTCCGTGCGGCTTACGGCCAAGCAACGCATGCTTGAGACCCTCCTGGACGCTTTGCCGATCGCGGCCATGGTCTACGACCCTCACGGCCGGGTCCAATCCTGGAACAGGGCCTGTGAAAAGCTTACGGGCATCGCCGCCAAGGACGTCCTTGGACGCCGGGAGGTCGGGACCTCCTTCTACACCCTGGAGCGTCCCCTGCTTGGTCAGCTGGTGGTTGCCGACGCCCCGCAATCCCTGATTCGCAAATACTATGGGGAGCACTCCGAGATTTCACCGATTACGGACGGTTTTCAGGTCGTTGGAAGCTACCACGGCCTCAAGCCCGGGCTCAACGGCCACTACCTGACCATGGCCCGGCGGGTCCAGGTTCAGGGACGGATCGCGGGTGCGGTCGAGCTGGTGCAGGATCTCAGCCCGGTGGAGCAGCTCAAGCTGAAGTCACGCCAGCACCAGAACCAGCTCCGGGCCATCATGTCCCACATGCCCTTTCCGCTCATCCAGACCGACCTCGCGGGGGAATCCTCTTTGCCAACCCCGACGCCCACGAGCTCCTCTACCCCCTCCTGTCAAGCGGACAGCACCTCAGGAGGTCTTCCCTGTTCGAGCTGGCCCCTGTCCTGAAAACACATTTCGAGTCGACCATGCGCTCCCGGAGCTTTGACAGCGCTTCTTCCTCTCAGGAAAGCTTTTCGAGCACCTTCAAGATGCTCTGGAATGACGTGGACTGGGAGGTCACCTATTTTCTCATTCCGGGCAGACCCGGATCCTGGACCGTGGCCTGGATACTCTACAACCTGACCGGAAAAGAGGAAAAGAGCAGGGTCAATGCCGCCCTGGCCGTTGCAGGCGCCATCAGCCACGAGCTCTCACAGCCCCTGACCGCCATTGTCAACTCCGCCCAGCTGCTGGTGGACACACCCTTGGACAACCTGGAACGCCTGAAGCGGCACAAGAACATCATTTCCCGGGAAAGCTCCCGGGTCTTCGACCTGCACCGCAAGCTGCAGAACATCAGCAAGTACAAGCTCAAGGACTATCTGGACACCCACATCTTCGACCTTGACGAGTCCTCGGAGCTCTCCCTCACAATCCCTGACACACCGGACGAGGAGTAGCTGCATGCCCAGAAACCTGACCCTGAAAATCCTCGCTGCCCACCTGGTCCGGGGAAACCTCACCCCCGGCTCTGAGATTGCCGTCGGCATCGACCAGACCCTGACCCAGGACGCCACCGGAACCATGGCCTACCTCCAGTTCGAAGCCATGGGCGTGGATCGCGTCAAAACCGAGCTCTCGGTCAGCTACGTCGATCACAACACCCTGCAGATGGGGTTCCGCAATCCCGACGACCACCGCTACCTGCGCACCGTTGCCGCCAGGTACGGCATCGTCTACTCCCCCCCCGGCCTTGGCATCTGTCACCAGCTGCACCTGGAAAACTTTGCCGTGCCGGGCAAGACCCTGATCGGGTCCGACTCCCACACCCCGACCGCGGGCGGAGCCGGCAGCCTGGCCATCGGTGCGGGCGGGCTTTCCGTGGCTTTGGCCATGGCCGGGCAGCCCTACACCCTGCCCTGCCCCAAGGTGGTCAACGTCAGGCTCGAGGGATCCCTGGCCGGGTGGGCCACGGCCAAGGACATCATCCTGCACCTCCTTGGCGAGCTCACGGTCAAGGGCGGTGTGGGCAAGGTCTTCGAGTACACCGGCCCGGGAGTGGAGAACCTTTCTGTTCCCGAACGGGCCACCATGACCAACATGGGGGCCGAGCTGGGAGCCACCACTTCCATCTTCCCCTCCGACAGGCGCACCCGGGAGTTTTTGGAGAGCATGGGACGGCCGCAGGAGTACACTCCACTGGGCCCGGACCACGGAGCTTCTTACGACGAGGAAATCGTCATCGACCTCTCGACCCTCGAACCCCTTGCCGCCGCACCGCACATGCCCGACCAGAGGGTCCGGATCGCCGATCTGGACGGGCTCCGGGTGGATCAGTCAGCCATCGGCTCCTGCACCAACTCATCCTATGCCGACCTCAAGACCGTGGCTCTGATGCTCAAGGGCAAAACAGTCCACACCGCGACCGACCTCCTGGTCTCCCCAGGTTCCAAGCAGGTCCTGAAGATGCTTGCTGAGGAGGGGCTCATCGCCCCCATTCTCGACTCCGGGGCCCGCATCCTGGAGTGCGCCTGCGGACCCTGCATCGGCATGGGCGGCTCCCCTCCGACGGGCAGTGTCAGCGCCCGCACCTACAACCGCAACTTCGAGGGCCGCAGCGGCACCAAGGACGCCAAGGTCTACCTGGTCAGCCCCCAGACCGCAGCCATGGCTGCACTGCAGGGCGCTTTCACCGACCCGGCGACCTGGGGCGCTCCTCCTGAAAAACCGGAAATCCCCTCCCACGCACCGGACATCCGGGAGATGTTCGTCTTCCCGCCCCAAGACGGGTCGGGGGTGGAGATCCTGCGGGGGCCGAACATCGTGCCCCTTGAGGCCTTCGAGCCTTTGCCGGAAAGAATCCTCGCCCCGGTCATGCTCAAGGTCGGCGACAACATCACCACCGACCACATCATGCCTGCCGGGGCCGAAATCACTGCCCTGAGATCGAATGTCCCCGCCATCAGCGCCTACGTCTTCAGCCGTGTGGACGAGGAGTTCGTGACCCGCATGCGGGAGACAGGCTCGGGCGTGATCGTGGCCGGCGAGAATTACGGTCAGGGCTCGAGCCGCGAGCACGCCGCCCTGGCACCCAGGCACCTCGGAGTCAGGGCCGTGCTGGCCAAGTCCTTTGCCCGCATCCACCGGGCCAACCTGGTCAACTTCGGTATCCTGCCCCTGCTGTTCAGCGACCCGGGTGATTACGAGCGCCTCTCGCTGAACGACCGGGTGGATATTCCGGCAGACAGCATCCAGCCCGGTCAGGGCGTGGAAATCAGCACCCCTTCCGGGGGCCGGGTCCGCATGGACAATGATTTGACTGAAAAGGAATTAGCCGTTATCCGGGCTGGCGGCATGCTCAACTATGCCAGCCGGAGCTGATACAACAGGCCGGTAACTCCAACGGGGTGCCGGCCTTCATCGTCACAGGGAGCACACATGCTTGACGCCATGCGAAAGAATGCCCAGTCCTGGGGCATCAAACTGGTCTTCGGGCTCATCATCCTGGTCTTTGTCTTCTGGGGAGTGGGCAGCTTCCAGGGGGAGCGCTCTGCGGTGCTGGCCACGGTGGGGGGCGTGAACATCATGATCGATGACTTTCAGCGCGCCTACAACCGTCAGGTGGATCAGATCAGGCAGGAAAACCCCGATTTGACCTCAGAGGACCTCAAGCGCATGAACATCAAGCAGCAGGTCTTCAACGAAATGGTCCTGTCCCAGCTGCTGCTCAACGAGGCCCAGCGTCTGGGCATTGTGGTCGCCCCGGAAGAGCTTCGCTCTGAAATCCGCAGGGTGCCCGCCTTTCAGAACGAGCAGGAACGGTTCGACCCGGGCCTGTACCAGGCCATTCTGCGGGCCAACGACCTGACCCCCGGTCAGTTCGAAGCCCAGGTCCACCACGACCTGCTCCTGCAAAAGATGGAGAAGATGGTCCGTATGCCGGTCCGGGTGGGAGAAGAGGAAGCCCGTGACTTCTTCTTCATCTCCCGGGAACGCCGCAGCATCGACTACGTCTTCTACGACTGGAAGGATTTCCAGGATGCGGTCGAGCCTGCCGAGGAGCAGATCCAGAGCTACTACGAGGAGAATCAGGACCGGTTCGCCATCCCTCCCAAGATGCGCATGGAGTACCTGCTCTTCTCTCCCGGGACCCTGTCCGGACAGTTCAATGCCACGCAAGAGGAAATACAAGACTACTATGAGGCCAACAGCGAACAGTTCTCCCACGAAGAGCAGGTCAAGGCCAGGCACATCCTCATCCAGCTGGACCAGAACGCTCCCGAGGAAAAGGTTGAGTCCGCCAGGAAAGGCCTCCTTGAAGCCAGAGACTCGATCACCCAGGGGGCGGAATTTGCAGAGCTGGCCCGGGAGATCTCTGAAGGACCCAGCGCCTCCCAGGGCGGGGACCTGGGATGGTTCGGCCGCGGGTCCATGGTCGAGCCTTTCGAAGAGGCGGCCTTCGGGCTGGAACCGGGACAGATCAGCGAGCCTGTCCGGACCAGGTTCGGCTGGCACCTGATCAAAGTGGAAGACCGTCGCGCGGCCGGGGTGAAGCCCCTTGAGGAAGTGCGCGAGGCCATTGCCGACAGGATCCGCCGGGAGAAAGCCGCGACCCGGATGAACGATCGTCTCGACCAGGCCCTGGAGCTGGTCCTGACAGGGTCCGGATTTGAAGAGGCCGCGGCCAGTGTCGGCCTTGCGGTCCGGGAGACCGATCCCTTTTCCAGGGCCTCCGGCCCGGAAGGCCTCGATCTGGACAGCTCCCAGCTGGAGATGCTCTTTTCGCTGCCAGAGGGAGGGGTGACCGAATCGCCCATCCTGCTGGATGAGGGCTACCTGCTGGCCCGCAAGACAGAGCAGATCCCCGCGGCAGTGCAGCCCCTGGAGGAGGTTCGGGCCAGAATCGTGGCCAACCTGGAAAAGGTCGGCGGCATGGATCTGGCCAGAAACCAGGCCGAGCAGGCCCTGACCTCCCTGCAGGGGGAGGAGCCCGCACCTGAGGGCCTCCTGGACAGCATCCAGACCAGCGAGTCCTTCGGACGCGGCAGCACCATCCCTGAGCTGGGCATGAACCCCGGCCTGGTGCAGGACACCTTTGCCGCCAGGGACACGGAATGGTTCCCCCGGGTCTACGAGCTTCCCCAGGGTCATGCCATTGCCCGCCTGAACGAGGTGGTGCCGCCGGAGAAGGATCAGTGGACCCTGCAGAAGTACCTGGTCATGGACAACCTGGAGGAGACCAAGCAGAGCCAGCTCTTCCAGGCCTATGTGACCGAGCTCAGGAATCGATCCGAGATCGAGATCCGCAACCCGGGCATCCTCAGGGATTGAGCCGCCTCAGGGATTTCCCGACCACACGGCCCGGCTGGTGAATACCCAACGCACCAAGGCCTGGACGGAGAGTATCCGTCCAGGCCTTTTTCGTTTGCAAAAAACGGTTCATCCGGTTCAAGGGTACTTTTCCAAAGCTGCCGGTTTCGGAAAGAGGCCGTGGGTGTTCATGACCAGCCAGAATGGAAGTGCGTCGCGTACCTCACTCTCACTTGGTCCACCTTTGTGCCGGTCGATCTTACCGGCACGGCACCG